>JAZGFD010000086.1:0-11648 GCA_036479115.1 Saprospiraceae bacterium
AATGGAATTGCATTTGTTCTAATCTCTTTTTCATGGATAAAAGTTATAATCTTTTTTTGAATAATTTGTTAGAGAATCAAGCCAAATGCTGACAATTAGTCAAATACACATACCATAATTCTATATATATGAAATATTCGCTATTTTTTATGTAACAAAAACGATAAAATCCAAGAGGTATTTCTCAGATATTCAACGTGTTATGTCTGAGGTTATGTGATTTCGTTCAGACACTATATAGGTTACGTAATGTTACCTCTCTGAGGCAATTAACTATAATCTAAATGCACCCAATTAAAAGCTTATGGTTAGGTATAAAATGTACTCCTTTAGTAATGCAAATGATGTGGGTATATGTTAATGAAGTTGAAATCTTATAGGCTAAAGTTGTCAACTCTGGTGGCTTTTGAGCACTGATTTTGTCTAATTGTCTATATAAATTTGTCTAATTAAATTTACAGAAAGTGCTAGGAACGATATATCTGCTATTATAGTATAATTAACTATATTTAAGTAATTTATACATTAAAAAAATTAATATTTAATTCCCTTCCAAGTAGGAAAGTTCAATTTTTTGTATTTGCATAGCCCCAAAATGGATTATAGATTTGTGGCGATATAACTTATTACAAATAATGACTAATAAATCACCCCACCTCACCAATCGAGAAAAAGAAGTTCTTGTAGAAATCGTCAAGGGTAGTACATCCAAGGAGATAGCTGAGGAACTCGAAATATCGACAGGTACTGTAGAATCGCATAAGCGTAATATCATGCTTAAGTATGATGTAAACAATATGGTATCTCTGGTTGTGAAAGCGATTAAATGGGGCGTGGTGTAGTGTTTGAAAATCAAAATTTACAAAAATGAAATACTTACTTTTCTCTATTCTCGCAACCCTATTGATAATGGGATGCTGTGCCAATCATGCACCATGTCTCCCACCTGAACCCGAATCTGCCGATGTAGTTAGTCCCAATGATGATAACGATGACTACATGCCATTTGGTGATGCCTATATAAAGTGTTTTGTATACATCAATGGACGTAGTCAAGAACAAAACATAGGTGTGTTGAGACCGATAATAGAGTATTCTGACGATGACAGATATGAGAGTTTTCTGCCAGGTATTATTACTACCCAACTTATAGATGGAGTAAACAATTATGATTCAGTGTACTGCAGATTAAAAATTACACAAGGACTACCTATAGCAGTAGATGTAGTAAAAGATATTCTCGAGTCTCCTGTCGATCTATCATTGCTATCAAATGTTGACATCTTATCTCACTATGTACATTTTAACATTCATAATTCTTCTACGATTACATCTCACGGTGATGGCTATCATATATATGGGCATATATGGACTATTGGGTTGTCTACATCAAGTCCTACAAGCAGTGTTGACAACAGTAGTTTTAGTAAAATACAAATACGTTATGAAGATGATTCCAGAAAGGAGTTCTACATTGCTAATAGTCTTCTCAATCAGAATACGGGATTAATAAGACATAATTTTCGTGTGTTTTTTGAAGTGTCTGATTCCATAATGGTCGATGGAATAAGGCTCCCAGAAATGATACGTATAAGCAAGGAACATACCCATGATGGTCATAAGCGGTAAGGCTTTATTGATAATGACCTAACAGGTATATTAAAAATAATTATATAATTGAGATATCATGAGAAACGATTTAATTTTTGCCCTATTGGCTGCTCTTTCATCTAGCGGATACTATGCTAGTCCAAAATTTCTATATGTCACAGAGAATAGCCAGAGTACGCTACTGAGACCAGATATGTATGATCGAGACAGTGATATGTCTTGCTACCATATGCAGTTTGACAAGGCTATCACACCATGTAATACAACAATACTAGATAGAAAGACTGATCATTTTGACCTCTACTATGACCCTAGCATTATTTCTGGTCTCGAAGCTGTTGAGTATTTGGAGTTTTCCAATGACTATATGGGAGTATTGATGTTGGGGAGAAAGATTACATATAATCTAGTGCCTACTACGGTCAATAGTATGGGCCAAATCATAGATGACTTTGAAGGGTCTCCGTTGAATACCCTTAATAACAGCATCATATTCAGTAGTGAAGCCAGAACAACCAATCAAAATTTTGGAGAGCACATCAAAAACAGCGATAAACATCTTCTAATTGTAAAGCTTCTCAGAGTTGATCATAGTGGCAAGTATATATTAGATCCCAGAATAATTATCCATGAATACTTGCACATGCTTGATAAATATAATACTGGTCATGACATGAGCTGTTCAAGTATTTTTCACAGTAGCCTATTGCCATCCACAGGGTGGCTAAACACATATAGAATATTGGTATCTAACGGGTTAGACACAACTGACTACGATGCTATAAAATTAAATCTATATTTATATCCATCAGTGACCGAATCTACGTGTTGCAATTCAAGTGTAATAGATAACATATTGTCTTGTATTGAATTTGACGATAAAGAGTGTTTTTCTGGAGATAAAAATCTAGGAATGACAAATGACATGCTCAAAAACTATAATATCCCTCTAAGATCAGAAAATGCAAAAGAACAAGAACAAGATTATTTCTTTATGTCTGCATATGATCCTATAAAAAAAGATTATCGGATTCAAAAGATGTCGACAGACATGCAACAGTACAGAGTAATAGGTATGAAAGAAAGGCTAGATTATATTAGGTCAAACTTGATAAAAGAGAAAGAGATAAATTTGCTTGATAAGCTAATTAATAAAGCTAAAAAACTGCTATTTGGAGTAAATAAGTTAGATAAGAATGGACTTAATAACATTGATCATACAGGTAAAATTAATAAGAAAAATAAGTAGATTACTTTTTAAAAATCAGACCTCCCCAGTAGTAAGGATGAGATTCTATGGTATTTTCTTTGGCCTTGATAAAATCTCTCTTTGCCTTGTTAAAATGGGTTACTGTTAATTTATTGGGATCGTTTTGGTAGAATAGACTAAAAAGAGATGCTGTAGCATTATCATTTATTTTCCAAAGAGACTCTATGACACTGTGGGCTCCTGCTTCTAAAAAATCGCGAGATATAGAATACACCCCTTCTCCTGGCAAGGTTTTTCCTATCCCAGTTTCACAAGAGCTCAATACAACCAGAGATGCATTGATTGTTGTACCGTTTAACAAGTAGGTGTAATACTTAACTGGCTTGCCGTCTGAATCTCGAAAAAGAATGTAATTGTCTTTTAATGTTGTTGGACTTGAACTAGAATGGCTAATAATATGTATTAAATCATAAGAACTCAATGCATCTATCTTATTGATAGTCATGTCAGTTCCTGTGTATACATCAAGATTAGTATGATCTACAGCACTCTTAACGGCTCTGCATTCTTGAGGGGCATAATGCAGCTCGGGTATTGTTTTTAGTTCTAAACTATTGATAGTTTCTGCATTAGAATAGGACAATAGCAGAGATTTATTATTATTCGCCCTAGCTCTATAAGCAGACGCTGTGACAGCTGAAACACTGCTGACGTAACTTATATCAAAATCCTCTATTAGGTACCTGTTGTTATGAGATTGTATAAGAGTACCAAAAGGAAGAAAGGATAATATATTATCAGCAGAGATTAATAATTTGGTCTTATCTTGAATCAAGTAATCTCGGAGGACAATATCGTAAATAGATTCTAGATATTGATCACAATTATTGCCTTGGTCAGGAATTTGTGATAAGCAATTATAGCCTTGTAGAAGTAACTTGTTAACATCATCAGTCTCAATACGATACACCGCAATAGAATCGACTGTACCAGAAACAACATAGTAATGACCATCAGCCAAAAAATAGCTCAAATACTGACTAGTAGAATCCATATCGTCAAGGGGTTGTTGTGATTGGGACTCTGTCAAATCTGAATATTTTATAACCTTCTTCTTATCTGAATTGGATTGAATTTTAATATAATTACCCTCTATTAATGCGTATAACTCGTTATGATTGTGATTGTTATGGCTCAGGCCTAACATATAAGCATCTATAAAACGAGATATCATTGAGTCTACGTAATCCTCTATTTTATTTTTCTCACGTAATGTTTTTCTTTTAACATTGTTAATCGATCTATTTTTAGAATTTTCAATGGTTGTTAAGATCTCTAATGCTATACTGCTTTTACTCAAACCTTGTTCATATAAGCGTCCAAATAAATATTTTAACTTTAGTTTGATTCCATTAAATATGATATCCGACACATGGACGCTTTTTTGATTCAATAATATTTTGTCCATAAGACTCATATAGTTATCAATATAAAAAAGCGGTTTGTTCACACCAGAATCAGGCTGCTCCAGTGACATTTGAGCCAAATCAAGATTTACAAGTGCTTTGACCTCATCGGTGAGGCAATCTAGCTTAAGAAGGGTCATCAATTTTTCAGTGTATAATTTTTTATTCACATGTTTTGATACTACTGTTTGGGTATACAGTGCATAGTCACGTATACGATTACAAGATGTGAGGTCTAGATTACCCACTGCTTGATTTATATAGGTCAGTGCGCGATCAAAATCATTATTTCTCATTGCGGCATATGCCATATTGGTACGCACATATATGTTCGATATAGGGATATTATTACTTACATCTACTGCCCTGTCATGAATCCTATCAATACTATCTTGGAAGTATTCCGATTTACTCAAAATAAAGGCATAGTTAGACAACACATTACTGTATATAGGTTTGAGAGATTTGTAATGCTTACAATAATCTATAAGGCTTAGGACTTGGGGTATAGCCGCATCATCGTTTTGTTCCTGTATTAATATGGTAGTAAATATCCCTTGTATTGTAGCTATTAGCATAGGGCTATGATCATCAGTCAATGATGTCTCTTGTACCATCATGATTAATGCCAAAGACTCTTTAACAAAGCCTAATCTGTATAACCCTTCAGCATGAAACGCTAGATTTAACAATTGATAAGAGGGTATGACCTTGTTATCAAAGTCAATATGTCGAGAGTAGTCAAAAGTCTGATTAAGAACTTCAGTTTTGTTTTGGGCAGAATGTCTAGCAGCTAACAAGTAAGTTATCGACACTTCAAACTTTTCATACCACTTTAACTGATCTAGATTCCTGTAGTCATCATACAAGAGGGATACCGTGGCCTCAATATTACCTTTGTAATATTGCTTTTTACCTTCCAATATCCTATACCATATATTGCTCTGGTCCTTAATAGTGTGGTTTAAGTCCAAATTTCCATGAGATATATCTATCAATGTATTGGCTGCCTTGATGTGGTTAGAATCTCTAGATTCGGTGACTGATATATAAGCTAGGTTTATCTTATCAATGTCTTGGGTTAAATAAGACTGGTAAAAAACATCTAGAGTATCTGCTTTCTCAGTTGTGCAGGAAATGAAAGCAATAACAATGAAACCAAATAAAAAACTACTGTTCAGATCTAAAATATGTAGATAGCCGATACGCCCATGTTTTGGATTCATGTACTAATACTACAACTTTTTCGGAAGGATGCGATTGGTTTAACTCTAAAAGCTTTTGGGCATCGCCCTGCATAAAATAGATCTGTGTTTTATATTAATAGGTTTTATATCATCTTACTTTTCAAAATATTCTATTTCATAAGATTCGATAGTGCTTATTCAGACACGAAATTTATTTTTGTGAAAATCACCTTTTTTCAAAGTGGGCTCATTGTTGATCTTTTTGAAAAGATCCACAGAATACAACACATGACAATGTTTCGACTTCATTCCATCAAAGAAATGAGTGACTCTCTTTTTTCTTAATCCCATTAAAAACAATAGCGATAAAATGACAGTTTCCACGACTTTCGATCATGGCATGCTTGTGAATCTACGAGAGTTCTGTAGAAACAACGACGACAAAATGAGAATTCATACTATGGACAGCCATCAATGCCTTTACATTTAGGGTCCAAACAATCTAGTAACCCGTCCTTATCGTTATCAACATTATCCTGGCATCTGCCGGCTATATATTTTCCGTCTGTCAACCCTTCATGGCAGAAATTGAGCGACCTACAGTCAGGGTCATAACAATCTACTAACCCATCTCCATCATTGTCAATCCCGTCCTGACAATTAAAGAAGCCCTTTTCTGCCAATGGATTCAACCTTTCTTCAGGACAAGGGGCAATACCAAAACAATCTGGATCAGCACAATCTAACAAACCATCATCATCATTGTCTAAGCCATCTTGACATCTAGATTGGATTACTTCGCCACAGCAGCAGTTATCATTTTGAGATGGCTCTCGAATACCACACTCTGATGAGCAGTTAACTACAAGTTCTGAAATATCACCTAGACAACCGCCACCTGCTCTGATTCTGTCATTCACTGTATTTCCACAGCCATCATCACATGGTGTTCCTACGGGCCCATCTGGATAGAAAACCGCTATTTTTATTGATCTGGTCTCACAAGAACTCCCGTCGCCCCCGCATATTCCACAATTATCTAATGCATTTTTAGATCGATCAAAATCATTACAATCACTAGTAAAAGCGATGCCATCATTATCACAATCATCATCTTTAGGAGCACAAAATCCGCATCGATTTATATCTTGAACTCTTGGATCATTATCATCACAATCTTCTCCAATGGGTGATCCGTCGTTATCACAATCATTGTCAACTGGTGCACAGATGTCACATGCATTTATAGATTGTACATTAGGATCATTGTCATCACAATCCTCTCCTCTTGGTGCTCCATCATCGTCGCAGTCATTATCTGATGGTCCACAGATACCACATTCATTACTCTTGTGAGCCGAATCATTAGTATCATCACAATCAGTTATCCCTTGTAGTTCTGATGCTAAATGTCCATTGCCTGGTCGTGCACAAGTGGTTAAGGTAGAATTTCCAAAACCATCATTGTCTGCATCAATATACCATACTTGATTTGGTTTTTCGTTGGCATCAGAGTCATCGCAATCCGTGATATTAGATACATATCCAGATGGTCTAGAACAACTCTCAAGACTTATACTAGCATTGCCAAATCCATCGCCATCAGCGTCTCTATACCATCTGCTCAATGCGGAATTGTCATCACCACCAGAGCAATCATCATCTATTCCGTTACAAGGTATTTCGCTTTGCCCAGGGTTGACATTTCCATTACTGTCATCACAATCTGTATTATTCGTGACATATCCAGATGGTCTGGTACAACTCTCAAGACTTATACTAGCATTGCCAAAACCATCACCATCGGCGTCTCTATACCATCTACTCAATGCGGAATTGTCATCACCGCCAGAGCAATCATCATATATTCCATTACAAGGTATTTCGCTTTGCCCAGGGTTGACATTTCCATTACTGTCATCACAATCTGTATTATTCGAGACATATCCTTGGGGTTTTAAACAATGTTTTTTACTTTTATTCGGGTCGCCATACCCATCACCATCGGCGTCTTTATACCATGTCATTGACTCGGATGTACTATCTCCGCCAGAACAGTCTTCATCAATACCATTGCAAGGGACATCGTTCTTCCCAGGGTTTATATTTCCATTGTTGTCATCACAGTCATCTGTACCATTTCCTAGTAGCTCGTGTTTTAAAAATCCATTATATGGTCTTTCACATGAGATGACTATCCTTTTTCCATATTTATCTTTATCAGCATCTATATACCATGTCTGACCAGGAAATTCATAAGAATCCATATCATCACAATCATCTATTCCCACTCCCTTGAGTTCACTCAAAAGATAACCATCTTTAGGGCGCTCACATGCCATTACTTTGCCTCCGCCATACTCATCACCATCTTTATCGATATACCATATTTTCTCATCACATGGGTTGCACTTTCCGGGGTCAGTCTTAATAGACTTCACTTTACTAAAATGTTGATCTTTACAATTACATCTGGTGTATACTGTGATGACATTTTTCTGATCATAGGCAGGTAAGATGTTACTCCATGTGTAATTATCTGTAGAATATTCTAGTTTAGATTTCGACGGGCAATACGTCGTAGGAAGCTCTATCTTTCCACCTGAAGGGGCATTTTGATACTGAATACAGACGCTATTAGTGACTTTAACAATCGGAGTTATAGTCGTTGATAATTCTGGGCATTGGGGTACTCCACACTTGGTATATGTGTACGATGAGATATTATCATCATTCGTATTATTTGATCCATTCATATATCCAGCAGGTTGAATATTAGCACTAAATCCGTTTAAAGGAGTATTTTCATCTGTGTCAGATGACACTTTTACGTCAATCACAATATCCCCACCTCCTAAACCAGGAATGGTCTTTTTCTGAGTTCCAAAAAATGTATTATTAGACTCGGCATATTGCCATATGAAAAATACTTTACCGCTACCACTCAATGATGATAAAGGGTCATTAACGTCAAGAGGCTTAATTGACAAAAGGCTTATTGTTATTGTCAATTCATCACCGCTTACATAGTGTGCATTTTCACTTGTTAACATTCCAAATTTAAATTGGACCTTACCTTTACCCGATTCTGCTAAACATCCAAATGGTGTTGGATGTAAATCTGGAGCAGTGACCAGAGGGTTATATTGCTTCTGAGCCTCAACTTGCACAGTTGATATTAGTATCATAGAGAACAACACCATGAGTGATATCTTATTCATGCTTCTTATGCTTTTATACATGACTTTCTTAATTTTTAAAAACGTAATTCAGAACTTCTACGTCATTATTATTGCTGAATCGCAATTCTCCTCCACTTCCTTCTAATATCTGAGCCGTTATAGAGGCAGTACCTTTAGATTGTCCAGGATCATAGCAAGCTATAAAGCCAAATGTCGAGGAAGAGCTTCCTATGATAGAATTGGAAAATTTGAATTCGTGGAATAAATAGTTATTAGGATTATAAGTCCAATCCTTATTGTTTATAGGTTTATTAAAAGCTCCAATAGTAGATAATCCATTATCAAAAGTGAATGTCAACCTTCGATCTTTTGGTATAAGGACTAAAATGTCACCATGAGTTGAGCTGCCATTGAGCTCTTGTATTTTAGCCGTGACCTCGATATTACAAGTCTTATTTTTGATCGTACTCGGTATTACTGTAAGCCTCACAGTCAAATCAGAAGCTTCTTTAACAATTAACTGTACTTTAGAGCTTACTGCTTCACAATTCTTGTCATCTGATACTATCGCTCTGAATATACGACCATCATCTTGAGAAGATGTGTTCTCAATTGATAATTTTGATTGAATCGCACCATCAACATTAACCCATGTTCCATATATCAACTCTTGCCAACGATAGGTTAAGTATTGACCAGTAGCCACAACAGCGAATTCAGCTTTCATGGATTCTCCAACTATCTGATCATCGGAAATTGAAATTATGGATAGATCATCACAATTATCACTGCAATCTTTAACATCAAACTCGACTATTAAATCACAATCAAACTGATTCAAATGGCCTCTTACCCTGATTCGATATTTCCCAGGGCCTGCATTGGCATTTATAGTAAATGACCGATCAGGAATAGAATTAAAGAAATGAGAAAATATGCCTCCATATGGACTGCTTATCAATTCATAAGTATAAATATAGTTAGACCCTATAGGAGAAAGAGAAACTGTCCTGTCAGCCTCTGATGATTCTCCTATGCATACTTCTACATCATTTTTATCAGTAAAAAATTCTAGGTCCTCAAGTTCAACCAATAGACTGTTAGATAAGTCAAAGCAACCACTTATATTATTTATATTATGTCCTGCTTTGAGGCCTTCAGGTTTTTGTAAGTAGCTGAGGTGAGATACTAAATATCTTCCCGCTTTTAATTCACTCAAATCCAGAGGAAGTCCTTTATTAGGTGCAGACGTCGCAATTACATTCAGGATAATCCCAGCTTCATCGCAGACAAGCCACTTCTTACTTTCTTTTTCTTCAGAAAGCTCCAGATTTAACTCAAGGCCAATGCATTGCTTTATAGATTTGTTTCCTTCTACAGATGATATCAATCCACCTTCGTGGTCAAAATACCAGAGAGGTATAACATACCTCGTAGGGCATCCTCCATTTTTATCATGTACGTCGTAGTAGTATGTACCTTGTTTAGTAATGACAGGCCCTGAAGTAATCAGTTCTGTTGTGTCCGTTTTATCATTGTAATAGTAAAGTTTACCTATCCCTTGAGCCAGATAAGGAATTATATGATTGATATCATAGGCATCTCCAGAACAGATAAACACTTCGTTAAGTGGTACTATAATTTTATCAGACACATAAAAATCTATTAATCTATGCGCGATACATATGGTGTCTTTTCTGTCATCAGAAAGATGGACCGTCTCTACTTCTATGGTATGTTTACCTTCTAGAAGAAGAGGTTTGGCTTTGATAAAATTATTGATATTTTTTACTCCACTTATGGGAGTTAAGAGAGGATCATCGCTGATATCAAAGAAATATATATCAGCAGGCCCATTTATATATTTATACGAAAATATTACCGAGCTGTCGACTGGTGAAAATGTGTATTGCAGATGCGTTATTTCATCTTGACCAATGCAAATACTATTCTTAGTTAGTTTTTTTACAATTTCTTCTGGTTGGCTGGTAGTGATGGTAATAGTTGCTGTATCTATGCATATACTCGTAAGATGTGATGACTCCACTAAGTAAGTGGTTGTAACAAGTGGATGGACGATTTGACCCACCTTTATATTGGTGTTCATATCCGTATATGACAATTCAAAATGTGTAAGGTCTTCCAGTAAGAATCGGTTCAAATCAATCATTTCTCCTCCGCATACTGCTGTGTCTCTGCCTGTGATTTCAGGAAAATCTAGTACACATATTATAATGCAGAGTGTGTCTGGGCAATCTCCACTGTTCTTTAATTTATAGCACACTTCATGATAGCCTGCCCCAAATTCTGATGGATCAAAGATCACGTCATCATCTCCTTCACAGTTGATCAATTCTAAAAAGTCTAAAGCAGTAGGATGAAGACTTGAGACTACCTTGCTCTCAGCTTTACCACTTGAATAATGGGCATCAAAATTAGTAATTACAGGATTCTTATAGACTAAATTGTTGATTTCAAAAGAGTCATATCTCGCCACAAAATCATTGACTTCCTGCCCATTTAAGAAACGGTAAGTAACGGTGAGTACATCATCCTTATTCAGATCTTTTGGAGTTACCCAAACCGTATCAGGACAGTTCCTAGCTTTGACCCATAGCTTACCGCCATCTTGATTACCTTTCAGAATAAAAGGGTCGTCATTTTCGCAATAGTGTTCTGCTATTTCATAACCATTAAGTAGTGTGATCGCTAATTCTGGTTTTTCATACACGGTTACTGTGATGATAGTGGTGTCAATACAATTATTAGTAGGATGTGAAGCTTCTATTAGATAGATGGTAGTGTAATCAGGGCTCACTAATGTATCCACTATATGATACGAATTCTTAATAGAATATGTCAGTGTAAATGCATGGATATCTTCAATAATTTGCTCTTTAAGATTTACAGTATCACCTTCACATATTTCGATATCAATACCTGTGATCTCAGGTATTTTGATAACACATATAGTAATACAAAGTGTATCAAG
>JAZGFD010000087.1:0-9781 GCA_036479115.1 Saprospiraceae bacterium
ATCAAATTATGCGCAAAGTCAACCCGTCATTTAACACTTGACAGAGCACTAGTGCTATGTCAAGGATAAATTGACGGGTAACTTTGGCATCTTTTGAACCTGCTCTTTGTTAAATATACTCGCCATATCTACTGCTATGACTGCGTTTTTTGCCTCGTTCAGGATCAAATTATGCGCAAAGTCAACCCGTCATTTAACACTTGACAGAGCACTAGTAAAAAAATAACAATTTTTCACTTTCCTGATTGGCTAGGCAGGCCTCAAAAGCACACCACCTGAGTGGTTACAAAGAGGATGAGTAAACAACATTTTTGTCTTAACAAAAAGATACATCAATCAAGATTATTTTTCATTTGTAGAATTGATGCCCCAAAGGTAGTCTAATGAGTATTTCCCCGGCCCTGTAAAAAATAGTGTTAAATATGCAAAACCAAATGCGAATGCAGATTGCCCTGAGCTAGGGCCAGTAAATTGCATGTGATGAAACAAGGAAAATGCTACAAACATTGTAAAAGCTAGACCCAGTGCATTAATACGCGTAAACAACCCCAGAATAAGTAAAATAGCACCAAAATTTTCAAACCAGACAACCAGTACATAACTCAATTCGCTACTGATACCTATGAGATCAGGGAAGGTGTGGAATTGTCTTTCGGCAGTCATCATTTTTTCCCATCCATGGTAAATGATCATTAATGACCCAAAGCAAAATCTCAATAGCAATAATCCCAAATTTGAATTAATTGGTATAAAAGGTAGACCAAGTTGTTTTATAAATTTCATGATGGATTTTTTACAATGATTCTATATGAGATTAATTTACAATTATTGTAACTACTCAGGTGGAGTCAATTTTGGTTGAAAAAAGCTCTTTTATCACTATACTTCGGCAGTTTATATCTCAAATCGAAGATGTGGCAACATAATCGAGATTCATTAACACATAAAATATGTTATTAATAGCGCTGCTATTAATATAAAAATAGCCTGTGTCTAGCATAAAAATAGCATTTTTTACCTGCTTGTTTAGCAGATAAGCCTCAAAAGCACACGATCTGAATAATTACCAATACGAAATCTCTCTGCCAATAAGATTATCCCAAATATTCCATATAACTAGCTGTAGCTTTTCTGGCTTCCTTGCCTAAATCTTGATCTACAATATACAGGGACATATCAATGCCTGCACTTACTCCTGCTGATGTGATAACACGGTCATTGTCTACATATCGTTCGCTTTTACATACATCAATAGTCGCATCTTGTTTTTGCAAAAGGTCAAGTGCAAGATGATGACTTGTAGCTTTTTTATTAGCGAGGTAACCCAATTTTGCAACTATTAAAGAACCGGTGCAAACTGTTGCAATTTTTTTAGAGTTCTTAATAACCATATCAATTCTATTGAGTAACTTATCATTTTTCATGATCAATCGTGTACCAAATCCTCCAGGTATAAGGAAGAGATCATAACCTTTACTCTCATCCAGTGTTTCGGTAGAGGTTATTCTCAGGAGGGATTTAGAAACGGTAACTCCCTTTGTCAGCCCTACAGTTTTAGTGTTATAAACACCGTCTTCTTTTAGATAGTTAGCAGTAGTAAAGACCTCCAGAGGCCCAGCAAAATCTAAAAGTTCCACATCATCAAAGAGTAAGATGCCAATGTTTTTTTTAGTCATTATTTCCGCTGTCTTGATCAAACATGTAAGCGGGTATAGGAGCAGGTGCGTCTGGTACTATTGGGATATATTTTGCATCTCCTTTTCTTTCTTTGTATTCAGCTTTTACTGCTTTTACGAGTTTTGGATTTTCATATAGATCGATCATGGTCATAGAAAGTGCTTTTGCTGCATATCCCAATCCCTTATGCCCTATACTCATACCACCACAAGCTACTACGGCCCAGCTGTGCCAAGGTGTGTTTTTTGGAGCCGTGGGGGCACCCATCCTTATCATAGGTACGATCCAACTCACATCACCACTATCAGTACTTCCTCCCATAGGGTGTTCTTGTGTTTCTTTCATTGGTTTTACCGTGCCATCCATCCCTACGAGAGGCTTGCCCGTTGCTTCTTGTATGCCTTTTCCAAATATGGTTTCTGATTTGGTATATATTATATCTCCAAGAAGTTCAATATTGGACTGCATTTTAGCTCCTCCTGTTCTATTAGGTAGAATTTCATGAATACCTGATATGAGACTTATTTTATAATCTACATCTGCCATGATGGCAGCGCCTTGAGCCATTTCCTTTATCCGTTCATACACTATATTCATGCCTTCTCTCTTGGTGTCTCTCACCCTCACCCAAAGTTTAGAGTAATCAGGTACTACATTTACTACCTTTCCTGCATCCATGATATGATAATGTATTCTTACGGTAGGTTTTACATGTTCTCGGTAGTAATTGATGCCATTGGTATATATTTCAAGAGCATCGGAAGCACTTCTACCATTCCATGGATCTGCTGAAGCATGAGCCGCTTGACCTTCGAATTCTACTTTAAAATCTACCAATGCTAAAGAGCTTTGTACATCTGTTTCTATCTCATCAGCAGGGTGCCAATCCATGATCACATCCAATCCATCAAAAACACCTTCTCTTGCCATGAAAACTTTAGCAAAATATTTTTCCTCAGCAGGAGTACCATAAAATATAACTGTGCCTTTTATCTTACCTGCTTCCATCAGTTCTTTGATGGCAAAAGCCGCCCCAAAACTGGCAACACCAAAGAGGTTATGGCCGCACCCATGGCCAGGTTCTCCTTCTTCTACTGGATTTTTTGTAGGGAGTGTTTTTTGAGAGAGACCAGGAAGAGCATCAAATTCGCCTAATATCCCAATTACAGGACTTCCGCTGCCATAAGTAGCGGTAAATGCGGTTGGAATTTTTCCTACTCCTCTTTCTACTTTGAATCCTTTAGATTCTGCAAAATCTGAAAGTGCTTTAGCCGATTTGGATTCTTCAAATGCCAGTTCGGCATAGCTCCATATCTCATCACTCAGCCCTGTCAATTCCTCAAAGTGATTGTCAATAGTTTTTACCGCTGCTCTTTTTTTACTATTCCATTGAGCATTGACATTTATAGCAAAGAGTACTAATAAAAAAATTGCCACAATAATTCTCATATTATTTTTTTTAATTATTCAGTTTCGAATATAAGAAATGATTGAAAATAAAAGACATTTTCTTTTTGCAATAATTATTCTTTGTAACTCCTCAGGAGGAGTCAAATTTGGCTAAAAAAAGTTCTTTTTGCATTATTCTTCGGCTATTTTAATAACAATAGCTTTTTTATTCTAATAAAAATGAGCCTCGTCTAATAAAAAAATTACCAATTCTTATCTCACAAGCACCCACCTTTGTAGTTACTATTCTTTTTTATTTATTCGTACTTATTTATTCGTACTTATCTATTCGTACTTATCTATTTGATTTGTAGTCGAACAATGTTTCTTATAAAAATTCTAAGTAATGTAATTCTTGAGGTGGGCGCTTTTGAGACCTGTCTGCCAAACTACCAAGTTAAAAATCTGGTAACTACTCAAGATCAATTAAGAAGAAAGTGATTACTCAGGTACCATTAATAGAGAATTAAGTTTGGACTAATTGCATCATAGTTGAGTGAATATTGAGGTTTCTTTTTCTCAAAGTATCACAAACAGGCCTTAGGGTACAAAAGACATGTTGGCCTGATTTAAACATGTCAGATATTTTAACCTTGACCTTAGCCATTCTAATAGCACGTTTAAGAACCGAACTTTGAATCCTGTAGGGATTTAATATTCGTAGGGTTTTATTGTATTGAAGAAATTCGACCCTGTCGGGGTCGTATGTACCGATTATCATCTATTTTTTATAATCATATGAACCCTTCAGGTTCAACTCTGGGTGTGACTACCCAGGTACCATTAAAAGAGAATTAAGTTTGGACTGTTTGCATCATAGTCGAGTGCCTACTATTGTATTGGGCAATCCTTTTGGAAATAGGGCTTATATTGTTTGGAATCCTCTATTGTATGAGGCTGCCAAATAAGTGTTTTTTACGTTTTGCCATACCCAAACCACCACTTCTTCCCATTCACTTTTATCCCCGTTTCATCCCCTCCTACAAATATACTTTTCTTTAATTCTTCAAGTATTTCATCATAAACAAATCGGGATTTGGTGGCTGCTTTTATTAATACATAAAATCAATCTGAGTAGTTACAGTTCTTTTCCTATCATATTTCATCTATTTTTTTTCACTATAGCTCTTCCATGCTTCAAAAAATGAACTTTATCTGGCAAAAAAGTAATAAATTTTTATCTCAAAAGCGTCCACCTGTGTAGTTACAAAATCTGATATTATTTATTGTGGAAGTAGAGAGGGACTACTTCCAAACTCACTTGTTTTAATTTAAAGAAATTATAGGGATGTTCTGAGCTGATTTGACATAAATATCACAATGCATGGAAAGTTTCTACAATAGCCTAATGTTTTTGGAGTGGACTCAACTGTTACTTAACAGCAATTTCTACCTTGTTATTTATCCAACTTGGCTTCACTTATCATCAATAAAAAAGCCGTTTGAATGGACTTATACGCCTCTTTATCTATCCACCATTCATCTAGGGAATGTGCATTAGCACCTATCCCGCCTCTGCCCAAAGTAACAGCAGGAATTCCCAGAGCTATTGGGATATTAGCATTTGTACTTCCTCTTGTGATTTTTGGTCTTTTTCCCATATAAGCTGTAACAGCCATAGCCCGTTGTGCTATTGGTATGGTAGATGGTAACTCTCCAGATGGTCGATTTCCTATTTTATCAATTCTAAGTGTAATTTTCGCGCCTATTCTCTTCGTTTTATTTTGATTGTCTAGTGCGGCCTGGGCTGCTGCATGGAGTATTGTCTCTAAACTGTCCAATCGTCTTGGATTTACTGATCTTATATCTACTTCCATCCATGATTCGAAAGGGATAGAGTTAATGGAAGTACCACCACCGATACGTCCTACATTATAACTGGTACGCTCACCATATGATGTAAATGCATCTGCTTTTTCTACAAAAAGATTTATGGCATCTCCTAATGCATGGTGTGGATTGCCCAATCCAAAAGCACCCCATGAATGTCCTCCTGGCCCTAGGAAATTTACCTTATATCTATATGAGCCCAACCCTTGAATGTTTATCCTCCCAAGAGATCCTCCATCTATTGCTATCCAAGAGTCAGTATGGTAACCGTCTTCAGAGAAAATGTGTTTTATTCCCCTAAGGTCACCTAAGCCCTCTTCTCCTACAGTTGCTACAAAAAGCAAATCAGCTTCTGTGCGTATATGTGCCTTATCTAAAGCCCTAATCATGCATAATAACATGGCTAAGGCTCTGGTGTCATCGGCTATACCTGGAGCAAATAGAGTATCTCCTTTTATCTTAACAGAGACATCTGTGCCTTCAGGAAATACTGTATCGAGATGTCCATCTATTGCAATTGTTCTCTTCCCTTTGGTTCCTTTTATCAGCCCAAGTACATTGCCTACTTCGTCAATCCATACAGAATCCAATTTTAATTCTTTTAACATTTCAGAAAAAGCTACTGCTCTTTTTTCTTCTTTAAATGGTGGAGCAGGAATTTCCGTAAGCGTTATGTGCTGCTTTAGAGTAAGAGATTCATCCAATTGAATAAATTGCAGCGCTTTCTTTACTTTTTTAATGCGGGTTAATTTTCTAATTTCTTTTTTATAAGACTCATGTATCAATGGTTGATATTGTGCAGCAATTGGTAAAAAAAAGAGGAGAATAATCCCTATAAAAAAATGTTTCAAGTATGTTGTCATGTTATTTATTGAATGATCAATAAAAAAAGTGCCTCTAAAATACAGCTTATATTAAATTCGAAGATATCAGAATTTAGGCCATTGACCCAAAAATACTTGAGTAAGTGTATTGTGTCCTTTTTAAGGTGTTCTAAATAAATAGCGTCTGAACGGAAACTGTCGAATTTTATGAAATAGAATATTTTGAATGAGAATTTAGTTTTTTGATATTCGGTGATGCCTGAGTATCAGTGGGTTAAAAAAAAATAAAATATCGCTAAGAGAAGTACTAATAATTTTGATGAGTTTTCGTTTAGACACTAAATAGTTTCGCCTACAATAGCAAATGGCTCTAATAGATTCCGTCATGAAAACGATTTCCTAATTTGGCGCATTTCAAAATGTTATAAGAGATCATGAGGCCTTTCTGAGGAAATAAGTAAAACCATCATTTTCAGACCTGTTGAATTCTGATCTTTTTACAAATTTGCGACAAGCAGAAGTAAACCATCTCAATTTTATTTGTACCTTATTTGAAAAATGATGTTAAAAATATATTCTTAATTTGAGCTTTTTAATATCTATTAATATTGTCTTTAGTAATTGTAAATTACAGCTATAGATCAGAGAATTATTAAAACGCAAAAAGTACTTTTACAGTCACTCCGGTGGAGTCAAAAGCACCCACCGCAGTAGTTACCTTTTACATTCATTGAGTTTTAGTATAATAGTTGAGTTTGAAAAAATGTAATATAGGTTTAATATGAAAGGCAATGAAAGTCTGGGAACTGTAGAAAAACCATCTCTTTATCTTTTTCTTACCGAAATCCCAAGAGCTATAGGAGCGTTTATTAAAGGGTACGGATATTATCTAAATAAACCGAAGGTTAGTGCGACAAAAGGGAGCCCAGTGTTGGTATTGCCAGGTTTTTTAGGCAGTGATCTTTCCACCTCTGTATTAAGGAAATACCTTAAAAAATCAGGATATCATGCATATGGTTGGGGATTAGGACGAAATCTAGCAAATCTTAAAGATCTTAAGAAAATTGATAAAATTATAAATCAACTCTATACAAAATATGAGAATCCAGTTGTGCTTATTGGCTGGAGCCTTGGAGGTGTATATGCACGCCATATCACTAAGCACAAACCTGATAAAGTAGCCCAGTTAATTACAATGGGATCACCATATATGGGAGTGGCAGAGTCTAATAGAGCTCATCTTACTTTCAAATTGGTGAAGATGGGAAGAGGATTTAACACTTTTGAGAGAAAGTGGATAGAGTCTTTACCCCAACCAGTCGAGGTGCCAAGTACAGCTATCTATTCTAAAAATGACGGAATCGTTTCTTGGAAAGTATGTCATGAAGCAACAATTAGTAATAATCATCAAAATATTGAGGTCACTTGTGGTCATTTTGGGATGGGTGTCTGCGAGCAAGTTTTCAAGGCATTGGATTCAATATTAGAAAGAGAGTAACTACTCAGGTGGAGCCAAATTTGGATAAATAAAAAACGTTTTTTTTCTACCATATTTAAACTATTTTTTTTTCGCCATAGCTCTGATATACCTCAAAAAATGAGCTTTATCTGGCAAAAAAATAACAAACTTTTATGTCAAAAGTGCCCACCTAAGTAAGTACGAACGAGAGATATAATAATTTGCAGAAGCTTAATTCCGAGTCGTTTTCGCAAAGAGGACAGGAACTTTTTGTAGAAGGTCAAACATTTATTTGAACCCACTCCGAACACTTATAAAATCTAAAATGTGTCTTTTAGCAATCTTATCACCTTTTCTAATCTGTTGATAATCAAGCATCAACAAATACCAAAAAATGATAATATAATATCATATTTTTTTTCTAAAAATTATCAGTATTCATAGTGAACTCAATTATTGGACTTTATGGGACATTTTGAAATGCACTATGAGAAGATGTGTAGTAATAGAGTCTTGATTTTAGGTTAAATTGGGAATTTATTAATTTCTTAGAATATCATGAAACGACGCAACTGGATACAAAAGAGCCTGATTTCATCTTCTGCTGTTTTATTTACACCCTATATAGCGAGTAAATTAAATGAGAGTAAGAGAGCCAATGAATATCTCAGATTGCACTGGAATGAAAACCCTTTTGGGCCATCTGAAAAAGTGATTAAAGCTGTACAAGCTGCAGTGCCTATGGCTAATCTTTATTGGGATGAAAAGAATGATGAACTGCGAGAGAAACTTGCATCGCTTCATAATTTGAGCTCCGATCAATATTTAATGACTTCGGGTTCTACAGAAATTCTTACGCTTCTAGGGCAGCATGTGGGGCTTCAAGAAGGAGAAATCGTAATGTGTGATCAGTCCTTTCCAACCATTGGTATATTTGGCTCAAGATGTGGAGCAAGGATAAAGAAAGTACCGATGAATAATTATAAACTGGATTTAGACCAATTGCTTTCGGCTATAAGTTCTAAAACGACGTTGGTTTTTATATGCAATCCTAATAACCCAACATCAACCGAAATATCAAAAGAGAAATTGGAAAGTTTCTGTAGAGCCGTCCCAGATAATGTCCTCATTTGTGTAGATGAAGCGTATATAGAATTTAGTAAAAATGGGGTAGGGGGAAGTTTGGTAGGCTTGATAAATGAGTTGCCTAACTTAATAATAACTAGAACTTTCAGCAAAGTATATGGGATGGCAGGATTTAGACTAGGATATGCTATATCACAACCACATAATATTAAAGCGCTCAGTCTAAGATATCCCGCACTAGGTATGGCTCCAGGATTATTGCCTTTTGTGGCTGGTATCTCGGCTTTAGATGATCATCGATTTGTTTCACATGTAGTGAATGAAGTAAATGAAGGAAAACGAATAATGATAGAAGCTTTTAAGCAATGGAATGTAATACACGCCGAGTCGTCAACCAATTTCTTATACGTTAATAAAAAGAAGTTTGTAAAGGATGTAAAAGAAAGATTAGCTGTTGAAAAAATTTGGATTGCACAATGGCCTTCTATGAAAGACCACATAAGAATTAGCATAGGTAAATCTGATTGGATGACTACTCTTGTGAATAAAATGGAAGGTCTCAGAGTATAGTGAGTGGGTTGAACGAGGAGTTGAGCTGCATATATCATGACAAGGCTCTATCAATGATTGGCTTTGTGTGATAGCTGATAGTGCCGTGCTGGACCATAGGAAGGATGGCGTGATATAGGCTGTGAGCGAAGCTGACAAACGCCGCTTTTCTAAATAGTGTCTGAATCAATATTGGTTTTAATTAATTCAATGACATCACTAAAGGCAATGTCTTTGTTTACACATATTTTTATTGGGCCAAAATCATAAAAATTAAAATCGAAATTTACAGTGTTTGTTCTTGTGAAATTTCCATCTCCAGAAAAATAAATATTATCAAACCCAATGGTTATAGGTTAGCCTACAGGTCGAGTGCAATTCAGAGTAAAAGGCTGTCCTTCCTGAAATTGTGATGGATCTTGAAATATAGCAACAGGTCCAAGTTCGTCAAAACCAGCTACTTCGATGATGGTTTCCAATCCTGGAGACCCATTGCTTAATTTCCATATGGGCAAACCTAAAATAGCATCATAAGTAAGAGTATGGGGTTGAGTCCTTTTGGATTTCTCACAATCTGAAGAGAGGCATGGTATGTACTCAGGACCAGAAGATTTGTCTGGTATGGCTGCATAAAGGTCTCCTATAAAAGATCCAAAAATGCAAACACAGCAAGAAAGAAGGTTGGCTTCATGCTCAAGATTGATTGGCTTAAAAAATATCTACTCCGCCACAGTCAATTTTTGTTAAAAACTAATGGTGTCCGAATAAATAAATAAAAATCGAGTCCATTTCTGGACTCGACAGCTATCTTGGAGTCGAAAAACAAAACAAAACAGCATTGAACAAAAGTAAACATTTCGTCGGACAGCCGATTTTCAGTCAGGTATTAAAATTAATAGATAGATCA
>JAZGFD010000088.1:0-3033 GCA_036479115.1 Saprospiraceae bacterium
TCAGTTTGTTCCAATCCAGTGCATAGACCCTGCTATTCAATCTAGGAAACACAATGTAGTAAATACAGACCTTTAAACTCCATATATTGACATTTTGGGTTTTAGTCGGACACCACTAGTTAAAAACGACTCTTTTTCCGCTACTCTGCGATTATTTGGGTAGCAATAGCGCTGCTTTTACGACTCAAATGAGCCTTGATTAACAAAAAAATAGACCATTATATTGAAATAGCACTGCGACTGAGCAGTTACCTAAAAAGAAATGTAAAGTAGAGAAAATCTTAATACATGGGTAGATAATATAGAATTTATTTTGTAATATAGGGGTGTTTTGGAATTTTTTAATCCCGCTCTGCGTTGGAAAATTATTTCCATCGGCTAGACTCAGCACAAGCATTTAACTCGCTAAAATCGTAAATTTCCGCATTGGCCAGAATCAAAATTATCATCAAAATCAACCCAACATATATCACTTGACAGAGCATTATTATAGAGTAATGAAAAAGATATGATAACATTAAGTTTAGTACATGAAGAAGTGATAAAAGCCTATGATCAAATTTTAGGATTTGTGCATCACACAGCATTGGTTTATTCACATCCATTGAGTGATTTGATAGACGGAAAGGTCTATCTCAAATGCGAAAACGAACAATACACAGGGTCATTTAAGGCCAGAGGCAGTCTGAATAAAATGATTTCTCTGACAGATCAAGAAAGAAAAATTGGTGTAGTGACTGCATCTACGGGCAATCATGCTTTAGGGTTTTCAAGAGCCTTGACACTTACTAATACAAAAGGTACAGTATACCTCCCGACTAACGCTTCTACTGCTAAAATTCAAGCGTTGTCTTATTATTCAGCCGAGTTAGTAAGATATGGTGACAACTCCTTGTCAACAGAATTACACGCTAAGGAAATGGCCAAACAAGCTGGTCTCACATGGATGTCTCCATATAATGATTTGAATATTATAGCAGGGCAAGGTACGATAGCAGTAGAAATATTTCAAGAAATCGAAGATTTGGATTGTATCTTAGTAACAGTAGGAGGCGGTGGCCTTATATCAGGAATAGGTGGTTATGCTAAGGTAGCATGCCCAAGTATTAGAATGGTGGGGTGCCAACCAAGGAATTCACCGGAGATGACATTGAGTCTTGAGGCTGGCCACATTGTAGATTTGCCGAAAAATATAGATACACTGTCTGATGGATCTGCAGGAGGAATAGAACCCAATGCGGTCACTTTTGGTCTGTGCCAAGAGATTATTGATGAATCCATTTTGGTGACAGAACAAGAAATAAAACATGCAATAAGATTTGTTTTTAATCACCATAAAAAAGTAATTGAAGGAGCAGCTGCAGTTGCTGTAGCCTCGTTAATTAATAACGTTGAAAAATTTAAGAATAAATCCGTTGTTATAGTCCTTTGCGGCAGCAATATTGACAGTGAAAAATTTATTAACATCCTAAAAGAAAAATAGAGAATATGCGCTTAATTATCATCATTCTATTGTGTTTATTATCATATCATTTGAATGCACAAGTCATACCTATCTCACAAGGACATTCTCATAATGATTATGAAAGAGAGAGACCACTAATGGATGCTTTAGATGTTGGAATGACATCTATAGAGGTAGATGTAATACTTGCTGATGGAAAGGTGATTGTATCACATGATGCAGAAAAATATAATATTGACAATACGATAGAAAAAATGTATTTGATTCCCATGAAAAAATTAATTAAAAAAAGAGGGGGATCGCTCTATTCTGAAAAATCAAGGCGACAGATTCAATTGCTTATTGATTTGAAGACAAAAGGAGTGGATATACTCAATGTCTTAGATAGTATTCTCCAAAAGTACGGTCTATTATTTGACAAGAGAGGATTAGATAAAAGATGGTCGCCATTACAAATAGTGTTAAGCGGCGAGATTGATAAAAAAATGATTTTAGGTAAAAAAAAGTATCAATACTTTCATGTGGATGGTAGATGTGCTGATTTAAAAAAGAAATATCCTACATATGAAATGCCTCTCATTAGTGAAAATTACACCAAACATTTCAAATGGATCGGATTGACAGAGCTAAAAATGAAGGAAAAGAGAAAACTGAAAAAACTCATAGATAAAGTACACTCTCAAGGTAAAAAAATAAGGTTTTGGGCTACACCAGATGACGAGAAAGTATGGTCATATTTATTAGATCAAGGTGTAGACTATATCAATGTGGATGACCTTGTTAAATTCCAAAATTATATGTCTACACGATGAATTCAATTTTAGTGACTAGTGCTCTGTCAAGTGTTAAATGGTGGCTGGGGTTTGATGAATATTTTGAGGCTGAACAAGGCAGCAAACTTACGATTTTAGCGAGCTAAATGAGTTATTTTCCAACGATGTGCAGACTTAAAAGATTCCAAATCACCCATCATTTATAGCTTGACACAGCACTAGTCGAGTGGGTGTTTTTGAGTTAAAAAATGACTATTTCTTTTGTTAGGCAAGGCTCTCATTACCTGCCTTTTTAGTAGACGGGTTTCAAAAGCACACTGCCTGTTTAATTACAGAAAAAATTATTTAGTCTACGATAAAAAAGATATTACTGAACAGAAAAAGATAACTTTTTTTCAGTGAAATATGCATATGATCCAAACAAAACAGCGCCAAAAAAAACATTGCCCAAGAATGCATTTCTAAAAAATGGGATTCCTTTGATGTAGCATGTCAACAATCCTTCTATATTTTTAGGATAAAGCCCAGAGCTTACCCAAACTGAAAAATTAGTGATTATAAAAAATATAAAAGCACCAACTAGAGAGGATATGACGATATTTTTAAACGATAATTTTTTTAGAAGTAGCCAACCTATCAATATTGTTCCAACAAATCCAGCATTCACCCATGGGTCGCCAAAAAAGCTGAAAGACTCGTAATACTCACTATACACTATATTATTCAGAATCAGATCACTCATCCATAAGATTATAAGGGGTATAATTATAGATTGTAGTTTTTTTAAATGATAGG
>JAZGFD010000089.1:0-2257 GCA_036479115.1 Saprospiraceae bacterium
AGATTTACTGACAACCTCTGCAATAATTTCTGGTGTTTTTGTAATATATTTATCATTTGGCTCATCACATATCAACACCACATCAGGTTTCAAGACAGTATCATTTCTTATTTTCCAGTCTTCCTCACCTAGCACCAAACACCTTTCACAATCTCCTATTGAATTCATCAATTCATTTAATATTTTACCTGCAATAGCTTGATGTTTTATTTCTGGAGATGGAGCCATTGCCATGGGAATACCCTCTATCAGTTCCCATTTCCCCTCCCAGTGAAAATAATCACTGTAGTTATAATATTCTATTGCTTTTTCAGTTGTCATTATTGATTCCCTTCCAGGAATTATGGAGTCTAACTCGATTATCTGTTATTAATTATCACCATTCTCTAAAATCAATACAATTTTATTAATGATGTACGTTTTTTGAAAGACACTAAAGTCAACATGTTACTGATAATCAATTGGCACAATGATGCTGCGTGCATATTGCAAGTCAATAATTATTTATTTACTCGGCATATAACAATCCATTGCAGTGCGCTTATTAACAATTACAAACCACTGATTAAAACTTCTTATCTAAGTGATTTCTATATTTGTGCGTGCACATGCTATCTCTATTCTCATGCTCTCTCTGTGATAGTTTTTTGTAGAACCATTTAAACATTCTGGGTAGATAGTAATTGATAATATTACTCCAGTTCTTTTAAATCTATATCGTAAATTGATCGAGCTTGTTGACCTTTGCGGTTATAGTATGTCACCTGACGATTCTCTGTAACTAGCCACACTTCTTTAGCCCCCGCTTCTAAAAATAATTCGACCTTACCTATCATTTCTTCTCGCGTATTTGAGGTGGAAATAATTTCTACACATAATTCAGGTGCTGATAATGCATAGACATCTTTTATATGCTTTTGTACATATTCTTTAGAGCCCCATGCCACGTCAGGAACCCGAACTCCTTTGCTTGTTTGCACTGCAAGTTCGGTAAAGACTTCACCCTGCAATTGATTACCCAATAATTTAGTTAATCTTCCTTGCAACAAGCTGTGAATAAACGAAGCAGGAGACATTTCTATTAATCCCTTTTCATTAAGCTCTATCTTATAAGGCAGATCATGTAATGATTTGTCTGCTAAAACATCATGCCATTGCATTATTACTTCCTACTTAGTGAATAATGTTAAAGAGACTCATATCAAAGGTAGCCGTGTCAGGTGGTCAGACTCAACGGATTTTACCTCTCTAGCCTCATTTATTAAGGATGGAGTTAAATATTATTGTGTTTTTATGGTCTGAGCAGTTGGTGCAATGCTGCTTTCTTTAATGTCTCCCGTATGTGTAAAGGTGTCTATTCTTCCATTTCATAGACTATCCATGCTTCCTGCGCACCCTTTGCAAGATAGAGGTTAACTTTATTAGCTATTTCTACCTTTGAGTTGGATGGAGAAGCAATTTCAACGCAAATCTCTGGTGCTTTAGGGTAAGGTGTTTTGTAGGAATATGTGTTTATAAAATCATTTGAAGCCCAGGCTACATCAGCTACTTTTACACCTTCAGGTGTTTGGATAGAACACTCTGCTATCACTTCTTCCAATGGCAACTCATTATTTAAATTAACGCTAATCTGTACTTGTATACGACCATGTTGATTGGAGGCAGGACTCATAAGAATGTTGCCAAATTTGTTCAATTCAATTTTAAAAGGCAGGTCTTGTAATATAGGGTTATTGATGACTTCAGACCATTGCATTTTATGTCTCCAATCATAATTCATAACTTTAAAATAGTAAGAGTCGAATAATCACTTCTCTCCTTTGAAAATAGGGACATCTTTCTCTCAACGCCAGATCAAACTAAAATCAATAGCAAAACCACATTCCTTTATAGTAAATTCAACTGTTTCAGTGCAATAATCACCTAATTTCCTGAATTCCCCTGTCTTATTATGGTAGATTTTTGCTAATCGTTTTTCTGGATAAGCAAGGATATAATACAACACACCTTCCCGTTGATAGAGATCAAACTTCATCACTTCATCTCTCTTGGTACTCGATGATGAAACAACTTCAACAATTAATTCAGGAGTGACTATCACTTTTTCATCAACAGTTTGACAAATGACCATCACGTCAGGCCTGACGACTGTATCATTCGAAACTTGCCAATCTGTCTCCATCAAGATACAACACAGATCACTGCGACTAGGCTTGTTACTCAATACTGCTTTAATCTCTGACGCAATATTAAAACT
>JAZGFD010000090.1:0-3520 GCA_036479115.1 Saprospiraceae bacterium
CTTATTCTATCAATTGAGATATCATCTGCCTTCCTTTTATACCCATGTGGGAAATTGATTATGAACAGATTGTGGTCCTTGAAAACTTCTTGAGATACGGCATAGTTAGTTACTTCCTTGTGGGCTAACACAATAATTGTGTTATTTTTAAATTGCCTAATTTTGTTTAGATCATTAATATCATCTACACATAAAGTGTTGTCTCCTAACATAGGATCGAAATGATTCAGTAGAGAAAAAATAAAAGCTTGGCATTGTAATACCGATGGTCCATGTATGTAGAATGGTCTTTTTTTAGCACCTATCCATTCTTTGAATTTTTGAGAATTAGGCTTTATAATGGAATTAAAAAAATGAGGGCTAAGAGTTTGGTTCTTAGGTAATTTAGACCAGAGGATCCATTGTTCGGTTAGTGTCCTTGTCCGACTGGGAGTTTTGTTAGTTATATGATTAAACCAATGTTGAACAACAATAGTCTGCTCGATCCATTGTTCAATATCATTCGCATCATAGGCTTTGATAGCTTTCCATAGATTTAGAGATTCTTTTTCTTTTACCCAATCGCTCTTTTTTGTCCATTCGTGTGGGGTAACAAAAATGAAGGTTATTTCTTTTCGTATCTGTGGCGTTAATGCATTATCCCCATAGGTGGAGATTCTGTTCCTAAGTGACCCACTATTCTGTTTGAAAGTGACCCACCATTCTGGGCGAATCTGACCCCCCAAGAATCAGTTGAAATAGATAGAGCTTTGTGATCAAAAATATGGCAGCAAAGCGAATAAACATGTCCAAGATTAAGCAAGTATTACTTTTGTATCGGGAGAAGAAAGGGAAGCGAGAGATAGCGCGTATTATAGGTATTTCGAAGAATACGGTTAAGAAATATATTGATATCGTATCCTCATTAGAGTACTCGCTACCAGAATTACTGAGCAAAGATGAAGAAGAGTTAGCACGCCTTATAAGCTTAAATGACAAGAAGGAAGAGTCAAATCGATATAAGAATTTTGAGGAAAATTTAGACTATTATAAAAAAGAATTGGGACGCCATTGTGTTTCAAGAAAGTTACTATGGTTGGAATATCGTAAGAGCGAGCCTGAGGGTTATGAATATGCTCAATTCTGTCACCACTTACGTCAAAGTATAAAATCTGGGAAGGTCAGTATGATCATAAATCACAATCCAGGGGAACAATTATATGTTGATTTTGCAGGTAAGACATGGCCAGTTCATGATCAGCAATTTGGAGTAAAGTCAAGTAAGAAACAATTATTCATCGCCAATTTGGGATATAGTCAATACGGATACGTAGAAGCTGTAGACTCACAAAAGGTGGAAGATTTTATTGCAGCCTTGCGACGATGTTTGGAATATTTTGGTGGAGCCCCAAAATCAATTATCCCTGACAATTTGAAATCAGCAGTGATTAAGACGGATAGATATGAACCTACATTAAACAGAGTATTAGAAGATTTTGGTAATCACTATAGCACTACAATTATACCCGCACGTAGTGCCAAACCAAAGGATAAAGCATTAGTTGAAAATATGGTCAAGCATGTATATTGGAGTATCTGGGGCCCTCTGAGAAACCATAAATTTTACACTCTTCCAGAATTAAATGAATCAATTAGGGAGGGGCTGGAAGGGTATAACAATGAAAAATTCCAACGAAGAAAGGAGTCACGTCAGTCTTTATTTGATGTAGATGAAAAACATCTTCTTATCCCTCTTCCAAGCAACAAATTTGAGTTAAAAAAATATCGAAGACTACAAGTTCAAAAGAACTCACATGTTTACTTAAGCGAAGATCAGCATTACTACAGTGTTCCCCACGTACTGATGGGGAAGAAGGTAAAAGTTATTTATACAAATAGCCTTGTGACTATCTACTTTAATTATGCACAAATAGCTATGCATCAACGTAATAGAAAGCCTCATTACTACACTACTCGTAAAGAACACTTGCCTTCGCATTTTAATGATTATAAAGATCGAAGTCCAGAATATTATACAAAATGGGCAGCGACACAATCAGTAGCAACACAAAAGATCATAGACAAAATATTTACAAACCGTCACCATCCAGAACAAGCATATCGCACCTGCGATGGAATTAAACATCTGGCAAAAAAGGTAGATAAATTAACCTTTGCAAAGGCTTGTCAAATAGCAATAGCATACCAATGTTATAGCTACACTTTTATAAAAACACTGATAGACAATAGTATGACAGATCAAGATTTTTCTCAAGCTGATGATCCCGATAAATATACTCCAACAAACATAGCTCAGAATCATGAAAATATAAGAGGAAGCAAATATTACAAAACTAAATAATATGAATATTATACAACAAATGAACGAACTCAGACTGGCTGGAATGAGTACACTTTGGGATAACATCATAAAGAATAGCCAGCATCACCAACTTGATCTGATAGATGGATTAAAACTATTATTACAAGCAGAAAAAGAAAATCGATTCTTGCGGCGTAGCGATAGGCTTATACAACAAGCTAGATTTAGATATCAAGCTAGTATTGAAGAGATTACCTTTGATAAAAAAAGGAGAGTAGATAAAAATGTGATTCTATCATTATCTGATTGCACTTTTATAGAAGGCGGAAAAAGTGTAGTCATCACTGGACCTACAGGAGTTGGGAAGAGTTTTGTGGCTTCCGCATTAGGACACCAAGCTTGCAACATGGGTCAACCCACTAAATATTACAACTTCCAAAATCTGCTGACAAGTCTCAAACTTGCCAGGGTAGATGGCTCTATTTTTAAATTACAAAAGACCTTGTTTAAAAAATCACTGTTGATCATCGATGACTTTGGCCTTCAACCTCTATCAGATAATCAAAGAATCGACTTCTTTGAACTCATCGAACAAAGACACAATCGTTTGTCAACAATTTACATCAGCCAACTGCCCGTTAAAAATTGGTTTGATATTATAGGAGAAAATACAATCGCTGACGCAATCGTCGACAGAATAATACATCAAAGTATAATGATCGAGATGAAAGGAGAAAGTATGAGAAAAATTAAGTAAAATTGTCATCTGATCACGAACTCTATCTTTGTCCCATTAGGTGGGTCAGCTTCCACCAGAATGGTGGGTCAACATCAACGGAATATCCATAAGGAACAATCACAAATATTTCTTCCGCTTGTAATTCAACTCCATTTTCGTTAGTAATAATTCTTTTATTCTCTCTTGCAGTAAATATCAAATCTTTAGAAGGTTGAGAATTACTAAAATCCATAAAAGTATTCGCAAATGAAGTTTTCATAGTACCGTTCGGTGCATAAATAGCATATGTGCTTTTTACACTAAAATCAAAATCATATTTTAGTTTTTTAATTCCGTAACAGTTTTCAAATTCAATTTTCAACTTATTCATTCTTTGTAATTTATGTTATTTTTGCTTGCAGGTAACGGCTGCGATATGTGACGGATGAGCGTTAGCGAAATATGGCATCATCATCGCTTGTTACCTGCTGGCTTTTTTT
>JAZGFD010000091.1:0-10412 GCA_036479115.1 Saprospiraceae bacterium
GTCCCTGATTGTATAATATTCCTTCTAACTATCAATAGCCAGAAGCTAAGAATATATCGCGGTGGTAAGTCATTGATTACTTGGGAGGGTGTAATGCTATATTTGATACCTACAATTGTTATAATAAAAAGGTAACTACAGGTGGTATTTTTTTTTGCTAAAAATCTCCACTTGAGAGGTTACATAAAAAGGTTAAAAAATAATTTATGCCAATTGGTTGTAAGTTTTGGAGGTTCATACCCATATTTTATGGTAGAGAAAAAGCTAAATATTGGAGATAAAACCAAAGATGTTGTAAATCATACAAGTGGCATCGCAATGACGATTAGGCAGCGCATGACAATGGGAATTAATTTGTACATCAAGGTTTGACATGCAATCAGGAACAAATGAGTTGTCAATGGCTAGCACGCAAATAAACAATTGCTATCAAACGATCGCTATCATACCAATCAGGAGGCAAGGTGTGAATCGACTTCTGCTGGAACAAGGATATAGTGTCTCCCCCGAGCATTAGTAAATTGGTAACTACTCAGGTGGAGTCAATTTTAGCTAAAAAAAGTTCATTTTTCGTTATTCTTCGGCTATTTTTATAACAATAGCTCTGCTATTCTGATAAAAATGAGCCTCGTCTAATTAAAAAAAATAACACATTTTTATCTCAAAAGCACCCACCTGAATAGTTACGTAAATTGAGAAAATATTTGATTTTAATAAATTTTCGCTCAACCACTATATAGTGTCTGAGGCTCTAATCTTTCACTAATGTCCCTATACCCTCATCACCTTTGACCACATTATACAAATTGTGCTTTTTATTAAAATTAAATACAACAATGGGAAGATTATTTTCTTTGCACAATGTGAAGGCAGTCATATCCATTACTTTGAGATTATTTGTTATGGCTGTGTCAAAGCTCAGTGATTCGTATTTTGTGGCCTGAGGGTCTTTTTCTGGGTCTGCCGAATAGACACCATCTACTCTTGTACCTTTGAGGATTACATTGGCATCTATTTCATTGGCTCTAAGTGCTGCTGCTGAATCTGTAGTAAAATAAGGGTTGCCTGTACCTGCTGAAAAAATCACTACTCTTCCTTTTTCCAAATGCCTTACTGCCCTTCTTCTGATATAAGGCTCGGCTATCTCTCTCATCTCAATGGCTGATACCAGACGTGTATATACGCCCACATTTTCTAAAGCACTCTGTAAGGCCATTCCGTTAATGCAAGTGCCCAGCATACCCATATAGTCTCCTGTCACTCTTTCTATGCCAGAATCAGATGCTTGTAGCCCCCTATATATATTGCCTCCTCCTATTACTATTGCAATTTCCACCCCATCTAGCTCTTTTACTTTTTTTATTTCTAGGGCGTAATAATGCAGCCTGTCAGCACTGATGCCAAATGATTTATTTCCCATCAAAGATTCGCCGCTAAGTTTGAGTAGAAATCGTTTGTACTTTAGAGCCATTATATATGAGCGTTTATAATTTATTTGTAACTACGTAGGTAGTATCAATTTTGGCTAAAAAAAAGCTCTTTTATCACTATACTTCGGCAATTTATGTCTCAAATCGAAGATGTGGCAACATAATCAAGATTCACTAACATATAAAATAAATTAGTTATAGCCCTGCTATTAATATAAAAATAGCTTATGTCTAGCAATAAAATAGTAATTTTTTATCTCAAAAGCGCCTCACCGGAGTAGTTGCCGTTTTTATTAATAAAAAACATAAAAAAAGAGCGATTCAAAATTTGAATCGCTCTTTTTATTTATCCTAACGAAATATGTTTGAAATCCGTAACTGTCAGATTTGGATCCTGCTCTTTCAAGTAAGCATCCACTGATTTTTTAGAATCTTTTACAAATGACTGGGGCAGAAGTGTCGTTTCTCTAAAGAATTTATTTAGCCTTCCTTTGGCAATTTTTTCTAACATTGCTTCAGGCTTTCCTTCGTTCTTTGCCAGTTCTTTGCCTATTTCGATTTCTTTATCTATTGTATTTTGATCTACACCTTCTTGGCTTACAGCTATAGGTTTCATTGCCGCTACTTGCATAGCTACATCTTTTCCAGCATCCACAAACTGTGGGCCTTCTAAGTTAAGTGCTACGAGTACACCTGCCTTGTATCCCATATGAATATAAGGTAGTACTTGACCTTCACCTGCTTTGGTTTCAATTTTGGCATATTCGCTGAGCGATAGTTTTTCACCGATCACACCTGTTTGTTCTATTACCTTTTCTCCGATTGTCATGCCATCGCCATAAGAAGTTCTCAATAAATCCTCTACAGTTTTTGGAAGTTCTTTTAACGCAATATCAGCAATTTTGTCAACCATGCCGATAAAACTGTCGCCTTTAGCAACAAAATCAGTTTCGCAACCCAACTTTACAATTATGCCATTATTTCTATTTCCCGAAACTTTAGCGATTACTACTCCTTCTGTAGTTTCTCTGTCTGCTCTTTTAGCTGATAGTTTCTGCCCCTTTTTTCTTAGCTCTTCTATGGCCTTTTCAATATCACCATTGGCCTGAGTCAGGGCATTCTTACAATCCATCATACCTGCTCCTGTCATATCACGGAGTTTCTTTACGTCTGACGCGCTTATTGCCATGCTATTAATTTCCTTTAATTCTTTATAAAATAATCTTATCTCAGATAATGGCTTGCAATTTTATGATGTAGCTTGAGGCAATTCTTCCTGCACTTTTGATCGTTCTGCCAATCCTTCTTTGATAGCTTCTACCATATAATCAGTAATTACTCTTATAGATTTAGAAGCATCGTCATTAGCGGGAATCGGAAAATCAATCAAATTAGGGTTAGAGTTTGTATCCACTAATGCAATTGTTCTCAGTCCCAATTTGTTAGATTCTGTGACAGCAATGTGCTCATGTGTGATGTCCACAATAAATACTGCAGCAGGAATTCTGTTTAAATTAGCTATACCACCTAGTACTCTGTCCAATTTTATTCTTTCTCTTGAAAGCGTTAATTTCTCTTTTTTAGTAATGCTGGTAAGTGACCCGTCAGAAAGGATTCTATCAATGCTCTGCATTTTCTTTACTGACCTTCTTATGGTAGCAAAGTTAGTCATCATACCTCCCAACCATCTTTCAGTTACGAAAGGCATGTTTACACTTTGAGCAGCTTCTTTTACTATGTCCCTTGCTTGCTTTTTAGTGGCAACAAAAAGAATCTTTCTACCTGATTTGGCAATTGATCTCATTGCTTTGGCACTTTGTTCCATACATTTTATCGTCTGATTAAGATCGATGATGTGGATTCCTTTACGCTCCATAAATATGTATGGTTGCATTTTTGGATTCCACTTCTTTTTCATGTGGCCTAAGTGTACCCCTGCTTCCAATAAGTCTTTATATTCAATCTTTGGCATAATCTTAATATTAACGTTTTGAGAATTGGAAACTTTTTCTTGCCTTTGGCTTTCCGTATTTCTTTCTTTCCACAATCCTCGCATCTCTTGTGAGGTATTTCAAGGCTTTTAAAGGTGGTTTGAATTCCTCATTAATCTTAACAAGAGCTCTGGATATTCCTAGGCGTATAGCTTCTGCTTGGCCTTTGAATCCACCTCCTTTTACATTGACCTTTACGTCGTAGTCTTTTGCTACTCCCACTAATTCTAAAGGGTGTATAATTTTGTATTGTATGTCAGCCATTGGAAAATAGTTTTTTATATCACGCCCATTTACGACGATGTTACCACTTCCATTACTTAAATATACTCTAGCCACTGAGGCTTTTCTTCTTCCTATTGTATTGATAGTTTCCATATCAGAATTTGAATTCTTTAGGTTGTTGTGCAGCATGAGGGTGATCTCCTCCAGTATACACAAATAGTTTTTTAAACATTTGTCTGCCTAATCTGTTTTTGGGAAGCATACCTCTTACTGCATTTTCTACTATAAAAAAAGGCTTTTTCTCAAGCTGCTCCTTGGCCGTTCGTGATTTTAACCCTCCAGGATATCCCGAATAGCGTAAATATTTTTTGTCGTTCCATTTGTTACCTGTGAACCTTACTTTTTCAGCATTGATCACGATTACATTGTCTCCATCATCTATGTGAGGAGTATAGGAAGGCTTGTGTTTTCCTCTTAGCAAATTGGCTATTTGGGTACACATACGACCCACTGGCATGTTAGTAGCATCTACTACAAACCACTGTCTTTCGACTTCTTCCTTCCTAGTTGATTGTGTTTTATAACTTAATGTATTCACCGCTATTATTTTTTATATTTCAAAAGCGTGAACAAAAGTATATTTAATAGTAAGGGTAATCAAGAAAAATGAAAGAAAAATTTTCACCCCCTTTTGTAACTCATTGATAATCAGCTAAAATATCGCAATAAAATAATATTAGTGTACTTTTTGAAAGTACATTTTTTGGAATGTTGATCGTGATATTATCCTGAAAAGTGAGTTGATTACAATAATATTCTCCTGGAAAGGTGTTTTTTTGAAATTTTGCAACAGGATCACAATGATCTTAATACCCAAAATGGGATCATTTTATTTTCACTTTTAGTTTTGACAAGCATAAGAGATATGCTTAAATGCCTTTTCATAACCCAGTTTGGCGGCTTGTCGCATATCTTCACAAGCAGAAGATTTGTCTTCCATCCCTATGGCAGCATTAGCACGGTTATAATAAGCCAAAGCCATATCAGGCTGAAAAGTGATGACTTTAGAAAAGTCGTCATGAGCTTGATTGAATTTTTCAATTTGCAGACATGCTAGTCCTCTATTAAGATAGTGTTTTTCATTGTCGGGCTCTGTATCAAGTATCATAGAATAATATCTTACAGCGTCATCATATGCTTTCAACTTAAAACTCGTAAATGCTGCATTTTTTATTGCCGAGCCGTGAGAAGGGTCCAAATCTATCATTCTAGCAAAATCAGCATTGGCATTTTGAAGATCACCAGTTTTAAGATAAGCATAACCCCTCAAGTAGAAAAGTTTTATGTTTTTATATCTTGATTTTTCTAAATGATTCAGGTCGACTAGAGATTGGTCGTATTCCTTATTGTTATTGTAGAGCTGGGCTCTAGCAAATCTAGCATCAAGATGTTTTGGATCAAATTCTATAATTTTAGTCAAGTCTGCCATTGCAGCAGCTTTTTTATCAAGTTTGATCAGGCAAACGGCTCTATTGTATCGTGCTTTTACATTTTTATTTTCTTCATTGAGCACGAGAGCATAATCTTTTACTGCTTTGTCATATTTTTTCTCTTGCATGAAACATAATGCCCTATTGGTCAGAGCATATGTAGATTTTTTTATGTGATTAGACTTAGATAAATATGAAATAGCTGCTGGATAATTCTTAAGTCTCATCTGACAAATTCCGGTATAGAGATGGGCTTTATCATGTTTTGGATTTATTGCAGAAGTCTTCTTAAAATCACCAAGTGCAGATTTATATTTTTTAAGCTTAAGCTTGGCTTTCCCTCTGTTATAAAGTGCCTTTTCATAATTAGGAGTGATCTCTAAAGCCTGACTGTATGAATGAATAGAGGCCTCGTAGTTTTTTTCTTTAAAATGAAGAATAGCTTCATTATAATGAAAAGCGGCTTGTCTATCAATTTGAGCAGATAGCGAAATTGAGGTTATTAAGAGTATAATTAAGAGAATCACATTTTTCATCATAGGATTATATTAATTTAGAAATCTTTAGTAAAGACGGTCAAAAAACGCTCTTTCTCATACCGTTAGTACTTAGTAGTATTAGTAACTACTCAGGTCGTATGAATTTTGGCTAAAAAAAGCTCTTTTATCACTATACTTTCGGCAATTTATGTCTCAAATCGAAGATATGGCAACATAATCGAGATTCACTAACACATAAAATAGGTTAGTAATAGCGCTGCTATTAATACAAAAATAGCCTGTGTCTATCAATAAAATAGCAATATTTTATCTCAAAAGCACACCACCTGAGTAGCCGCAAGTATTCTAATAATGTTTTCATAACAAATTGAAAATGTCAGAATGATTTAAAGAAAGGACTAACGACTCCTTGACTCAAGAATTCTTGACTTGACTCAACGACTCTTTTACTCCGAGACTCTCAATCACAGACTCCTCGACTTAACTCCTTAACTAACTAACTAACCGACTTCTTGACTCCTTAACTCCTTAACTAACTAACTAACTGATGTCTCATGAAATACGTTGACAGAAAAAGTGTTGAAAACTTTTCAGAAATTGTAGACATGAAAAAACAAGCACCAAGACGAGTATTCAGCGAAATATTCAAAAGAGAGAAAGTACGTTTATTGGAAATGGGAAAATTAAGCGTAAGTGGATTAAGTAGAATGTATAATATAAGTGAGACTTCGATCTATAAATGGAAGAAGAAATATAGTACATATCCAGCTGAAGATCGAATTGTAGTTGAGACAGAAAGTGACTATTTACAAGCCTTACAGATGAATAAAAGAATAGCCGATTTAGAACGCCTACTAGGATCTCAACAGTTGAAGCTGGATTATTTTCAACGAGTATTGACTCATGCTAGTGAACATTATAAAGAGGATGTTGAAAAAAAATTTGGCGAATAGTGATTACAGAAATGCGTAGTTTAGAAAGAAGTTACAGTATGGAATATTTATATCGAACCATAGGTAAAAGCAGGCAACATTATATGCAGAATCATGAAAGAGAAGTAAAGACAAATCAATTAGAATTCAGAGTAATTCAGGCTGTAATAAACTTGCGAAAAGATCACCCAAGAATGGGTAGTCGTGCAATGTTTTATTCACTTAAGGCTACCGGAGAGGATATCGGTATAGGTGTAACCAAGTTTGAGCAATTATTAAGTGAAAGAGGCTTTACTGTAGGGAAAATACGAAGGAGTGGGCCATACACTAGTGATGGAAAAGGAAAGGAATCCTATGATAATTTGACGAATGGATTACGCTTAAATGACACTAATCAGCTAGTAGTCGCAGATATCACTTATTATTGGTTGGAAGCTAATTGGCGTTATATTTTTACACTGAAGGATGTCTATTCTCAAAAAATATTATACCTACAGCCAAGCCGGGATATGATGATGGAAAATGGACTGAAATGTATAGAAGAAATGGTCAAAATGCGTGGTAAAGCAAGCTTATCAGGCTGTATTCATCATTCAGACAATGGGACACAATACAATGCAAAAAAATATAAAAAAGCTTTATTTAACCTTCAAATGAAGATCAGCAGGTCTTGTGGCTGTAAAGAAAATGGTTCAGCCGAACAGTTAAACCACATCGTCAAAAATATGTACCTGAATGGCTGGCCGATAAAAACATTTAGAGAGCTACAACTTGCTTGTCAAGAAATAATGTACCTTAACAATGAAAAGAGAGCAATAGCTCAACTTGGCTATCTCAGTCCAAATGCTTACGAAAGTAAACTAAAAAACATTCCACTAGAAAATAGAAAAATAAAAATAATGCATGATTTTAAAAATACTACAAACAATACGTAGGTTTTTTTTAGGCATGCAGGCACTAAGAATATATCGCCAAAAAAGGGCCAAGATAAAGATCTTGACCCAGGATACATTCTTGTAGCCAACTGCATTATTCCTGAGAAGTTGCTCCTCAGCATTGCTTCTGTCCGCTTATGCAGTCGATACGAAATTGATAAGAAAATATTTAATAACTAGAAAAGTTATTAACACTAGGTTTAGTAGTTTGGTTAAAACCGTCAACGAAACCTATGAGACTTCATTGACTCCTTAACTCCTTAACTCCTTAACTCCTTAACTAACTAACTAACTAACCGACTTCTTGACTCCTTAACTCATCACTCACCACTCACCACTCACCACTTATATCTTCAGGATTCTTATGTTTGCAATAATTATATGAATAACGAAAAAGACAAGACCATATCTGGCAGAAAAAAAGATCATATTGATCTTGCAATTGAATCACAAACGAGTGTGCATCAGAAAGACAGTCGTTTTTTCTATGAGCCTGCTATTAATCATATGGCAGGTGACAAAGGTAATATCTCTATAAATTTTCTCGGCTGTCAAATGGAGGCACCTATATGGGTATCTAGTATGACAGGAGGCACGGAGATGGCTGGACATATTAATAAAAATTTAGCTCGTGCATGTAATGAGTTTGGGTTAGGCATGGGTTTGGGCTCGTGCAGACCACTTCTTTATTCTGACGCACACCTCAGCGATTTTGATGTAAGAGATATTATTGGATCCCAACCTCTTTTTGCCAATCTAGGTATTGCCCAGGTTATTGAATTGGTAAGGAAAGAAGATTTTCAAAAGATAGAATCTTTACTGAGTAAACTGAGAGCTGATGGACTTATCATCCACATTAATCCTATGCAAGAATGGATGCAATCAGAAGGCGATGTGATAGATATGAACCCTATAGAATGTATACAACAGGTATTAGAAAATACAACAACAAAAATTGTAGTAAAAGAAGTAGGCCAGGGTTTTGGGCCAGAAAGTTTAAAGGCACTAATGTCATTAGACATTGATGGGATAGAATTAGCAGGGTTTGGTGGCACTAATTTTACTAAACTAGAAGCCTTAAGGAAGGAGAGTGCACATCATTCTGAATTCATCCATATAGGTCATACTCCTGAGGAAATGGTGGGTTTTATAAATAACATCTTAAAGGAAAACCAAATCACGGGAATGAAAGATGTCATTATCTCGGGTGGTATAAAAGACTATCTTACAGGTTATTATTTTAATAAAAAATGCAACTGCAATACAGTATATGGGCAAGCTTCTTCATTTCTTAGTTATGCAATGGGTGAGTATAAATATTTGGCCCATTATGTAAAATCGCAAATCGAAGGCTACAAAATGGCCTCTCAATACTTAACTATAGTAAAGTGAAAAACTTGAAAGATAAAGCGGGAGGATTTTCTAAGTTGGATAAAACTCAGAAGATAGAGTGGGTACAAGAAAATATTTTAGAAAATGGACCCAAGCTTTCAGATATATTGGCTCCTTTTCAACACCAAGACCCTGAAATTCAAAAAATTTTAAACGGATTTAGCGAAAACACACTCTGTAATTTTCCTATGCCTTATGGGATAGCTCCTCATTTTGTAATCAATGGAGAAGGTTATGCTGTTCCTATGGTTATAGAAGAATCCTCTGTAGTAGCTGCTGCAAGTAATGCAGCTAAATTTTGGAAAACGAGAGGTGGAATCAAAGCACAAGTACTCAATACTGTTAAGCTAGGGCATATTTATTTTTTTTGGCATGGCATCGTGGATAATTTATCGTTGTTTTTTAGTATTAAAAAGAAAGAGTTACAACAGGAGTGTGCTGATTTTACAGCTAACATGAAATCCCGAGGTGGAGGAATATGTTCGATGGAACTCATTGATATGACCTCAGCCGAAGAAGGGTTTTATAAAATAGAAATAAAGTTTAATACCTGTGACTCAATGGGTGCCAATTTTATCAATACTGTATTGGAAAAAGTAGCTATAAAATGGAAGTTTTTAGTAGAAAAGGCACCTCAGTTTTTAGGCGATGAAAAAAAGATGGAAATTATGATGTGTATTCTATCTAATTATACACCTGATTGTGTAGTAAGAGTAGAAGTAGGATGTAATATTGATAAATTGGGAAAGTTTCCAAATGGCCTAAGCGCAAAAGAATTTGCAAATAAATTTTACAAAGCAGTTAAAATAGCCAAAATTGATCCTTACCGCGCAACTACGCACAACAAAGGAATATTCAATGGCATGGATGCCATAGTACTCGCAACAGGAAATGACTTTAGAGCCATAGAAGCATGTGGACATACTTACGCAGTGATAGATGGACAATATAGAGGTTTGTCAACATGCACAATTGACAATAATTATTTTCGACTTTTTATGGAAATTCCATTAGCATTAGGCACTGTAGGGGGACTTACTAACTTGCACCCATTGGCTAAATTGTCGCTTCGAATATTAAAAAACCCTAATGCTAGCAAGCTTATGGAAATAGTGGCCTCTGTAGGTCTAATGCAAAATTTTGCTGCCATCAGGTCATTGATTACAACAGGAATACAAAAGGGGCATATGAGAATGCACCTGTCTAATATCCTCAATCAACTGCATGCCACTGAAAAAGAATTTGTAATAACTATGGAGTATTTTGCTGATAATCTTGTTTCTTTTTCGAGTGTAAGAGAATATATACATCAGCTCAGAAAATTGGGAGTTAGTGACTAAAAATTGAGCCCCTCCGAAAACTTACAAAATCAAAAAAGTTCACTTCGACAAGCTCTGCACAAACTTTTTGGCGAACTTTGAGCCCACTCCGGAAACACACAAAATCAAAAAAGTTTCTTTTGGCGATCTTTATATTTTTTTCAATGAGCTGATACTCAGGCATCACCGAATCTCAAA
>JAZGFD010000092.1:0-12106 GCA_036479115.1 Saprospiraceae bacterium
TGGCAATTTTTGAGCTCCAAGTAAAACAGCTTTATAGCCAGATATAGATGCCATAGAAGATAATACATCCATTGATTGTGCCAGAGTCGTACGAGGTATCATATCCATACTAAAGGCTTTGAGATTGCTCCCATCTAATGTGCCCATTTTGTTTATAGTATTAAAAGGAGCATAAAAAGAGATTATTATTGCTTCTTTTTTTACTTTTTTTAATTCAATTGAAGACAAAGGAATATTGCAATAAACAATATCTGCATTGGCGAGAATGTCATTTCTTATGGAAATGCACATCCCTTCTTTTGATATCAAATCTTCATCAGCAAATGTCAATGCTTCCTTTTCGGCCATGACTTCCACGCCTATCTTTTGATATTTCTTCAGGCTTATTGCTGAAATCGGGCATCTTTGATCATCAGCAGTATATAAAAAACCTATCTTCATTTTTATTTGATCTTTGGTATGAATTCACTTCAGTAGCTTAGAGATAAGTGAATTTGAATTCGGGCAAATATACGGAAGTGAATGAGAAACGAATATGTAGATGTAATGATAAATATTAAATCTTCAATTATCGGAATCTAAAAAGACATAGATTTGAAGCTTCCTACTCAAGTGGTATAGGATTTTAGCTAAAAAACGCCCTTTTTATCACTATACTCTAGGTAATGTATGTCTCAAATCGAAGGTGTGGCAATATAATCGAGATTCACTAGTGCTCTGTCAAGTGTTAAATGACGGGTTGGCTTTGCACATAATTTGATCCTGAACGAGGCAAAAAACACAGTCATAGCAGTAGATATGGCGAGTATTTTTAACAAAGAGCAGGTTCAAAAGATACCAAAGTTACCCGTCAATTTATTCTTGACAGAGCACTAGCATATAAAAGGAGAGTATTAGCGCTGTGATTAATACAAAAATAGCCTGTGTCTAGCAATTAAAATATCAATTTTTTACCTTCCTGTTTGGCAGACAGGTCTCAAAAGCACACCAGCTGAGTAATTACATTTGAAGAATAAAATTGAGTCTACTCTGGAAACGAACATTTTTCATAAAGAAAATTGTTTTAGGCGAAATTTACATTTTTGGAGACTTTATGCTCCTCAATAAATAACTATTTTCTGCAATATGAATATCTTTTTCTCTTTGTTGATCTTATTTCACGCCTTTTATATTTCAGTCATTGAAATAGAAGTAGACAGTAATAACTTTGCAAAAGCAACAATAAAGCTCTTTGCTGATGATGTTTCAGATGCCGTCAGAGCTCACCAAGGTGATATTATATCACGAAATGGGAAATATCAAAAGCAAGAGATTAAATACCTTGAGCACTATTTTGAAGATCATTTTTTTATTCATAATAATATTGATACTGTAAGATTTAAAATTACAAGTCATACCACCGAAGATCAGACAGTCTGGATTAACTTAATTTCGAGAGCTCCAATAACACATAAATCTAAGTTTACGGCATCTTATCTTATTGATATATTTCCTGATCAGATAAATATGATCCATTTGACAATGAAAGGAGAGAAATTATTTGCTCAGGTGAAAAAAGGAAAAGTTACGATTGAACTATGGGCACACTCTGAAAATAGATGATTTTTACAAAACGAACTATTTTAGACGAAATCCTCATTTACTGATATTTGTTGATGCCTGATTATCAACAGATTAAAAAAGAGGATAATAGCACTAAAAGAAACATTTTATAATTTTTATATTTTCGGAGTGAATTCATCTGTAGTTATAAGTATTCATTTAATTCCTTATTGGAGTAAAAGGTGTAAAATCAATTAAAATTTTACTCTTCTAGCGTTTATTATTTGATTATCCTATAGAACACCCTATTTTGTAGGAGCAATGAATATCACTTAGAATCTGATCAATCAGCTAAGTATCATTAGTAATAAAGCCTCCTTGAAATGTAACTGCTCAAGTGGAGCCAATTTTGGATAAAAGCGCCCACATGGTTACCTTGAAAATAAGGTAAGTACGAAAAACTATACTATTGCGCTATTAAAATTGAAATATAAAATTGAAATATAAAATTGAAATTATGAAAAAGACTTATTTATTTGTACTTGGATTGCTGGTGCTAGCAATATCATTTTCATCATTCAAAAGTATTGAATCAGAAGATGAAAAGGCTATTAAAGAACTGATTGTGAATTCCTATGTTAATGGTGCTTTTAATGCACTAAATCCAGAAGCTATGGAAGCAGCATTTCATCCTGATTTTGCAATTTTTTCTAGTAAAGGAGAAACACTGAGTAGGTATGAAATTTCTGATTGGGTAAGTAGCGTTAGGAAAAGAAAAAGTGACCCAAAGTTTGACCCTTCTGAGAACGTGTGGGAATATAAATTTGGTTTTATTGATGTGACTGGACAAGCAGCATCTCTCAAATTAGAATATCATCGTAAGGGAGAATTGGTGTATACAGATTACATTTCTTTGCTCAAATACCAAAAAGGGTGGAAGATTGTAGCTAAGGTTTATGAATATCATGGAAAAAAGAAATGACCTTTTCTGTTTAGGCAATTAAAATTGAGGACATTCCGAAAACTTACAAAATCAAAAAAATTTACTTCGACAAGCTCTGCATAAATGCTTCGACAAGCTCTGCATAAATATTTTGGCGTACTTTACATTTTTTCGGCTCGCTGATACTCTGACATCACCGTAACTGAAAAAATGTATATTTCATGCAAAAAACTCTTTTTACGAAAAATGTTAGTTTTCAGAGTAGACTCAAGATTAGTATATTGAAGTAACAATACAGCCATTGTCAAATTTTGTTAAAAACGACTCTTTTTCCACTTCTCTGGGGCTATCGAAGTAACAATAGCGAGGATATTACGACTCAAATGAGTCTTGATTAGCAAAAAGAACAGTTCATTTTAATTTAAAAAGCACTGCGGCTGTGGAGTTACATATTGAAATAGGATATGGATAACAATGTCATTCTCAGAAGATTAAGATATAACTTTGATTTTAGTGATGCTCAGATGATATCTCTTTTTGCTGCCGCAAAAAAGACAGTAACTAGAGCAGAGGTAAGTAATTGGTTAAAAAAAGAGCAAGATTCAGATTTTGAAGAAATAAATGATGAGACACTTGCCTCATTTCTCAATGGGTTTATCACTGACAGGAGAGGCCAAAGAGAAGGCCCTCAACGGCCAGTAGAAACAAAGCTGAACAATAATATTATTTTTAGAAAACTCAAAATAGCGCTCAATCTTAAAGATGGTGATGTTTTGGAGATTCTCAATGCCGTGGATCTCCCTATCAGTAAGCACGAACTTAGTGCTTTCTTTCGCAAACCCGAACAAAGACAATACCGCGAATGTAAAGACCAGATATTACGAAATTTTTTACATGGTCTACAGTTGAAACATAGGAAGTGATAAATAAATAATGGGCCACTTCACTGAACAAGAACTATCATTTTAATTTTGATGAGTTTCGTTCATCCATTACATATCACTATGATTTTACTGTATTGATAATAAATCCAGCTACTCTATACGGGTCAGCGTTTGAAGCGGGTCTTCTATCTTCTAGCCAGCCTTTCCAGTCGTTTTCAGGAACAGCAATAGGAATTCTAATGGATGCTCCTCTATCTGATATGCCGAATGAGAATTTTTTAATTGATTGGGTTTCATGTTTGCCAGTAAGCCTTTGGTCATTGTAAGCACCGTAAGCGGCAATAGCCTCTTTGATTCTATTTTTAGGTCTAAATTTTTCACATATTTCTTCAAAAATTTCTTGCTTACCGGCTGTTCTTAAAATGGTATTTGAAAAATTAGCATGCATGCCTGATCCATTCCAGTCTGTATCACCTAGAGGCTTGGGGTGATAATCTATAAATATGCCATATTTTTCTGCGGTTCTATCCAGCAGAAATCTTGATACCCAATGCTGATCACCTGCTAGTTTTGCGCCTTTCGCAAAAGTTTGATATTCCCATTGCCCTGCTGCTACTTCTGCATTGATTCCTTCCACAACTATTCCTGCTTCTAGGCAGATGTCAAGGTGATCTTCTACAATCTCTCTTCCAAATGCTTTATCAGCACCTACACCACAGTAATAAGGCCCTTGTGGCTTCGGATAGCCTGTAGCTGGAAAGCCCAAGGGTCTGCCAGTGTCTGGATCTATTAAAAAATATTCTTGCTCTAATCCAAACCAAAAATCATTGTCATTGTCATCAATGGTGGCTCTATAGTTAGTGGGGTGTGGAGTGCCGTCAGATTTTAATACTTCGGTCATTACTAGGTAAGCATCTTTCCTGTCAGGGTCGTTGCATAAGTATACAGGCTTTAACAAACAATCAGATGAGCCACCTACGGCTTGATTAGTAGAAGATCCATCAAAAGACCACATGGGCAAATCTTCTATTTTACCAGTGATATTTTTGGCATCAATGATCTTTGTTTTTGATCTTAATGCTTGAGTTGGCTCACTTCCATCCAGCCATATATACTCTAATTTAACTACAGACATTGCGAATAATTTTTGTTGCCACAAATTTAGGTTAACATTGGGGCGAGATTATTTCAATAAAACTCTGTGTGTTATGGTCATAGACAGTTATTTGAGGATATATGATTGATAATCAACATTTTGTAAGTTTTAATTTTGTTATGTCTAATCAAAATATGAGATATCGAAAAAAGTGGATTTTATTTCATTTCACACTCCCATTTTGTTGTTTTTTATTTTATTTAGGATTACAGGGTCAAAAAAATGATTTAAATACAAGTTTCGATCTGTCATCAGACTTACAGTTGCTCATAGAAGAATACCTAGGTACAGCAGAAGGTGAAAATACGACTGATGTATTAGAAGTGTATGAATATTTAGAACAGGTATATCAAAACAAACTAGATATTAATAAGGTCAATGCGGAGGATCTTAACCGATTACAATTACTCACGGATATTCAAGCGAATAACTTCTTAATATACAGGAATGCTTATGGGCCTTTTATCAGCATTTATGAGCTTCAAGCCATTCCATCTTTTGACCATCCTACAATTCAAAGAGTGGTCCCTTTTCTAAGATTTGAAGAAAAAAACACCCAAAATATAAGTGACCTAAGTAAGAGTCTAAAAAGCGCACGACACGAAATTATTTTCCGATCGCAACGTAATTTGGAAGAGTTATCAGGTAGTTTGGATAATGGAGGCTTTGTGGGAGATCCGTATCGACATTATTTAAGATATAAATTTAAAGCGGATAAAATTACGGCAGGCCTTGTGGCAGAAAAGGATATAGGCGAATCTTTTTTTAGAGGTAATAATAAAGCCGGATTTGATTATTACAGTTACCATCTATCTATCAAAGATTTGACTAAAAATCTGAATAGAATTATTTTGGGTGATTATACGGTGAGCATGGGACAAGGGCTAATCCTTCACAACCAGTTTGGCAGGGGTATTAGCTCTTTTACTACTAATATCAAGAAAAGAAATGGTTCTTTTAGGCAGTATACATCAAGAAATGAGGTAAACTACTTTAAAGGAGCAGCGATAGATATTGACCTTAATGATCACCTAAAATTTAAAATATTTGGCAGCCGGAATAATATTGATGGAACTTTGAAAGATCTTGATAATAACGATCAGTTTGAGTCTTTTTCCGCTATCAATAATAGTGGAAATCACAGAACGGAGTCTGAAATTTTAAAAAAAAATCAGATAACAAGAACTTCATATGGAGCAATTGTTACTTATCTACATTCGTCTTCTAAACTAAGCGTTAATATTCTATCAGATAACTTTAACAAAATATTCAACCGTACATTTCGAGCAGATAATATATTTTTTGCTCGGCAAAAGAATTACAATAATATAAGCATAGATTACAGTCACTCCTGGAGGGGCATAAATATTTTTGGGGAATCCGCATATAGTGATACTGGAGGGATGGCGCATATGATAGGAGCTCTTTTTTCATTAGACCCTAAGTTTGATTTGGCTATAGGCTACAGAAATTATGCTAGAACCTATGTGGCCATCACCCCTAACTCATTTGGGCAGGGCAGTAATTCTTCTAACGAAAAAGGCACTTATATAGGAATAGAATATCGTTTTAATAAGCATTTTTCACTAAATGCTTATGCTGATTTTTGGAAAAACCCTTGGCTGAGATTTAGAGTAGATAGCCCTGGTAAAGGCACTGACTTTTTAATGAAACTCAATTATATTAAAAAGAGAAAGATGAACATCTACATGCTATTCAAAACAGAAATCAAGCTCAGAAATAGCATAGCAGATGCGGCTATCGATTTCACCACACCGCAGCGAATAACCAGAATGCGTTTTCATATAAGCAATAAGATCACCAGTGGAATAGAGTTGAGAAACAGGGCGGAAATTGCGTTTTATAAAAGTGATGAAGAGTCCCATAAAGGTATTATTTTATACCAAGACATTTTGTACAGGGCTATAGGCACCCCATTCTCTTTTACTACTCGCTTTCTCTGGTTTGATGTTGAGGATTTCGATGCCCGTATTTATACCTATGAAAATGATGTTTTAAATGATTTCTTTGTGCCTTTTTTCAGTGGTAATGGTATAAGATTTTATTTCAATCTGAGGTATAAGGCCAATAGAAATACCACTTTGGAGCTGCGATGGGCACAGACACGATATTTTGATAGAGAAACGATAAGTAGTGGCTTAACTGAGATAAACGGTAGTGTCAATACTAATGTAAAAGCTCAGGTAAGATTGAGGTTTTGACATTGATAATTTGTAACTGATCAGGTGGAGCCAATTTTGGGTAAAAAATTCTTTTTCTACTATATTTTCAGTAATTCTTTTCGCCGTAGCTCTGCTATACCTCAAAAAAATGAGCTTTATCTGACAAAAAAATAACAATTATTTAATTTAAAAGCGCCCACCTGAGTAGAACCGATAATTATAAAGTAATTTTTTTAGTTTAGAGTCCTCTTAATCCGCCTTTAAAACTTGAGCCCACTATGAAAACATAAAAAATCTAAAATGTTTACTTCGACAAGCTCTGCATAAACCTTGTAGTGGTCTTTTCCTCTTATTCAATCTGTTGATAATCAGGCATCAATATATCTCATAATATGATAAGATCATCTAAAATAATGCATAGAGTGAAAATATCTGTTTTCAGATTGGGCTCAAACTTAAATCTCATTAAACAGGCCTAAAAATCATCGTATAGCAGATATTTTTTTCTAATGACGGCGTACTTATCTAGTCCTTCCTGCCAACTTGCTCTAATCTCATTTTCATTTTTTTCATCCATTATCTGTTCTTTCAAAAGAATACCTCCGGATAATTTGTTAAAGAAATTATTAGCAATAAAAAAGGGCTCGTTCATTTTTTTGAAATCTTGATAGAATGAAATCAAATAACTTAAATTTATCGAGGCTTCTCCTTTTAGCTTTTCAATATCAATTGATGTAAAATCTTTACCGTAGCAAGACTTATCTTGATGTTTAGGATATTTTGCGCCCTCTCTACTTTTGGGGATAAAAGAAAAGCTATATTGGTCATTGAGAGCAGGATGTCCAATGACTTGAAATTGTTTACCCGTTCCTCTTCCTATAGATAGATTAGTGCCTTCAAAATAACACAGACTGGGATAGAGTAAAATAGACCTAAGATTGGGTAAGTTTGGCGAAGGTTTTATTGGAAGATCATAAGTCATGGTATGATCGTAATTGTTACATTTTATCACTTTTAAATCAGCTTTAAGTTGGTGGTTTAACCAGCCTTCTCCATTGATCATGGTAGCATATTCTCCTATCGTAAGACCATATACAACGGGAACAGGGTGCATGCCAATAAATGATGAAAAAGCCGTGTCCAGAACAGAGCCGTCGACATAAAATCCATTGGGATTAGGTCTATCTAATACAATTATGGGGATGCCGTTTTCTACAGCTGATTCCATCACATAATGCAGAGTGGATATATAGGTATAAAAGCGGGCACCTACATCCTGAATATCAAAAATGAGAACATCCACATCCTCTAAATCTGCACCACTCGGTTTTTTCTTTTTACCATAAAGTGAAATCAATATCGCCTCATCTTTTTTACCATCTTTTATGTGTTGTCCAGCATCTGCTTTGCCTAAATAGCCATGTTCTGGAGCAAATATCTTAGTGATTTCTATCCCTCTGGATTTTAAACTATCCACAAGGTGCGTATGGTTTATCATACTGGTGTGATTGACGACCATGCCCACTCTTTGTCCTAGCAAATGAGGTAAATATTGATGCATATTATAAGCACCTGGCAATATTTTTAAATCTCTCTCAATTGTAGGTTCTAACGGAGGAGTACACATTAGATAAAAAAGTAATATTATTGAAGTATATATAATTTTCAAGACTTTAAAATTTTGGATTCAAAATACGCCATTACGGAAATAATAACAACTGGGCTTAACTTTAAACTAGATAGAATTATCCATCTTTCCTCTTTTGTAGTTAAAAATGGTGAAATCATAGCTCATCTAACTACTTATATAAATCCAGAACGAACTCTTGGTTATGAATTTATCAAAAGTACAGGTATTCTCAATGACAATATTAAATTCTCTCCTAAATTTTATGAAAAAGCGAAGGATATTTTAACCATTTGGGAAGGTTCAATTTTACTGTCATCTAATGCGAGATTGACAACCTCTTTTTTAAAAAAGGAGTTCAAATCTTTGGGTTTTGAATTTAATATGAAACATGATCAAATCCCTGATAGTATTGCTAATGATACTGTTGAAAATGGGCGGATAGAGGAGAGGGCATATGCCTATACTTCTGCATTCTTAAACCTAGAGTCTTATGGTGAAAAACATACCAATGATTTTACCCCTAGAGCATTATTATTAAAAGAAATCAATCTTATATCAAATGAATGTGGAATCTATCTTCTTAAAAATAAAAATGGAACCATTATTTATGTCGGAAAGGCAATAAAAATCAGAACTCGCTTAAAACAACATTTTAGAAATTTAAGCAACAAAGGCTACAAAATTCATAGAATGGTGGCAGCAGTAGACCATATACTGATCAGGAGTGAGCTGATGGCACTTTTACTAGAGCAACATCATATACTTACTTACAAACCCGAGCTCAATAAGGCACTTAGAAATCAATCTTATTCCTACGAGATGAGGTATGTTCAGGCAAAAACTGGTATTGATCAATTATGTATTTTTCCTATAGAAAAGTCAAAAATTGGTTGCCTTATTAGAAGATTTAGAAGCCGCAAATCAGCTTTGTCTTCTACTATTTCTTACTTATTAGATTTTGATTTAGCCATAGGCCATATTCTATTTCATGGCATAAGTAATGACAAATTTATAGATCACATGCCAGCAGGAATTATTTTAAATAGTGAATTGAGTAATGATCATTTGTCTGATATGGTGAAAATTATACACCCATTTTATAAAGGAAAGTACTGTATCCAAGAAATAAGCAATGAAGATTCATTTGCTCTTATTGAAGATGGAGCATTTGTAGGGATGAGTTTAGCTAAGAAAAAAGGCCATAATTTTGAAAAGCTAATGAAAAATATTCAATACAAATTCAAATCAGAATATGCCTTAAATCTGATTTTAACATACCACCACAAAGGACTTCTTAAAATTACCTTGTATTAATACTATATTTGCATTCAATTGCCATTTATTATATGGTGCATTGAGCTAATATAATAGTTTAATGAATATATTATTTAACATAATAGGTCATTGTTAGATTCAAATTTAAGATTAATCTTTGGCTAAGAAATGGTAATACTTAAATGATAACATCACAATATTATGCCTGAAATACAAGGAAGAAAAAACCCTTCTGCTGACCTTTCAAAGATAGGATTAGATAAAGTAAAGCAATTTTGGAACCTTTCACCGGCAGCATTAATTGAAAAAACTTTGGTACTGGGTCAAGGCGAATTGGCATCATCAGGAGCACTCAAGATAAATACAGGAAAATTTACTGGCAGATCCCCCAAAGATAGATACATTGTAAAAGATGGTATCACAAAAGAAACAGTGAATTGGGGGAAAATTAATACCCCCTTTGATCCAAAATATTTTGAGGTATTAAGAAAAGAAATCACTACTTATCTCAATGCGAAAGATCATGTTTATGTGAGGGATGTATATGCTTGTACTAATTTGGATTATAGGCTAGATATCAGAGTAGTGACTGAGTTTCCATGGCAAAATTTATTCGTAAGAAATATGTTTCTCCGAATTGGAAACAAAAAGAATTTGGAGTCATTTACCCCAGATTGGACTATACTAGCTGCTCCTGGCTACTATGCTACTCCAAAGATTCATGGCACTACAGCTGAAAACTTTGCCATTATTAATTTCACTAAAAAGTGCATCATTATAGGAGGAACAGCGTATACTGGAGAAATTAAAAAAGGAATTTTTTCAGTACTCAATTTCAAATTGCCATATGAAAAAAACGTGTTGTCAATGCACTGTTCTGCCAATGTGGGTAAAAAAGGTGATACCTCATTATTCTTCGGTTTATCTGGCACAGGAAAGACCACTCTATCTACAGATGCCGAAAGAAAACTGATAGGAGATGATGAGCATGGATGGTCTACAGGAAGTGTGTTTAATTTTGAAGGTGGCTGCTATGCTAAAACAATTGATTTATCAGAGTCCAAAGAACCTCAGATATTCAAGGCCATCAAATTTGGGGCGTTGTTAGAAAATGTAAATTTTACGGATGATAATAATCATGTGGTCGATTATACCGATGACTCAATTACTCAAAATACAAGAGTGAGCTATCCCATAGATCATATAGAAAACATTGTATACAATAGTAGAGGAGACATTCCTGAAAATATATTTTTCCTAACATGTGATGCCTTTGGAGTGTTGCCACCCATATCCAGATTAAATAATGCCCAGGCCATGTATCATTTTTTATCGGGATACACTGCTAAAATAGCAGGAACAGAAGCAGGAATTGTAGAACCAGAAGCTACTTTTTCAGCTTGTTTTGGAGCCCCATTTTTACCCCTCATTCCAACATTTTATGCTGATTTGTTGGGGGAGAAAATATCTTTAGGTAGTAAGAAAAATAGTCCTATTAAAGTCTGGCTGGTTAATACAGGGTGGTCAGGAGGGTCATATGGCGATGGAAACCGTATGCCATTGTCATTCACTAGAGGAATGATAAAAGCTGCTTTAGACAGAAGACTAGAGGATGTGGAATATCACATAGAACCAGTTTTTGGGTTAAAGATACCTAAGACATGCCCTGATGTACCTAATTCTATCCTCACACCGAGAGATACCTGGAAAAACGAAGAGATGTATGATGTTAAGGCAAAAATGCTAGTGAAGCTCTTTGTGGCCAATTTTGAGCAGTATAAGGTGACAGCAAGCAAAGAGGTTATAGCTGCTGGCCCAAAGGAATAAATCTAAACTCACAAAGTAAACTTTGATAGGTTTATATCACAATATTGAATAATTCGTGAAAAATTATCAGTTTAGATGGGAACGTTGGCGGTAAAAGGAATGTACCGCCAAATCAAAACCTAATTATGGGGTGTTTTCTTAATACCCTTTACATTTTAGATGCTTCTAAATGCCTAAACTGTGAATTGTGGATAATTCGTAACTACTCAGGTGGAGCCAATTTTGGATAAAAAAAATTCTATTTCTACCATATTTCATATACTTTTTAAAAGTACTCAATATTGTAATCATCATAGGAAGACGGAAGAATTTTGAGTCCATTCCGAAAACTTAAAAATCCCAAAAAGTTTACTTCTACAAGCTCGGCATAAATACTTTTACAAGTTCTGCATAAATCTTTTGGAGAAATTTACATTTTACTCAATTCGCTGAAACTCAGACATCACCGAATTTTCAAAAAAATGCAAATATCATCCCAAATAACTCTTTTTTTTTAAAAAAATATTAGTTTCCAGATTAGGCTCAATTTTAAACTGAATAACTAGTGGTGTCCGACTAAACCTAAAAAAGGCTATTGTCTCAAGAAATTCCCTCTGCAAACTACTTTTTGTCCAATAGCAGGGTGTCTACTGCTAAAAACAAAAAAAAGAATCATTTGGCTGTCCG
>JAZGFD010000093.1:0-4755 GCA_036479115.1 Saprospiraceae bacterium
AAAAATATTTTATGTATTAATATATAAGCTTAATTATCCCAAAAGTTTAATATGTGTATATTAATACTTACTAAGTATAATATATGGTTCAATTTTATTGCTTTTCAAATTAAAAAAAATGAAATAATTCAAAATTCTTTTTGGATTTAGGATGCTATTAGTGCATCAATTTTAAAACAGAAAATTATCCATTTGGACTAAATCATCAAGCACTATACTAAATGTGTTTTATCTTTTAGAAGATTCAAATATTTATCAATGTGTTCCTTATGGGTTCTAAAATTTACAATTGCTATTCTTATCCAAAATATATCATTTATAGTAGTGGAAGAAACGAATATTCTTCCATCAGATTTAATAGTATTTACTAATTTTAAATTGAATTCATTGGCATTCCCATTCTTAGGAATATACCTATAAATACCTACTGACAGCTGTGGTTTTGGGCCTACCTCAAATCCGATTTTCTGTACTTCTCGATAAAAATATTGAGTAAGTAAATATTTTTCATGCAGGGCATTTCTAAAAGGAGAAACACCATAAAGATGTATGGGCAGCCACATACGCAATCCTCTGAAGTGTTTGGTCAGTTCTGGAGAAAGGTCAGTAGGAGAGGGCTCTTCTCCACTGCTAATGACATCTTGCAAATAATTAGCTGTAGATTGAAAAGTCTCCAAAAGAGATTTTCCATTCTTTATCAAAATTATCCCTGACCCATATGGAAGGAATAGACTTTTGTGAGGATCAAGCACGCAAGAATCTGATCTTTCAATGCCTTTAAACAGTGGTTTTAATTCATCAACCAGAGCAAAATAACCACCATATGCACCATCAACATGAAACCATGCATCATACTGTGCTGCCACATCTGCTATTGCATTAAAAGGGTCAACAGCACCTGTGTCAGTGCTGCCACACGAAGCCGCAACAAAGAATGGAATCAAACCATCTTCCTTATCTTTTTTCATCTGATCAGACAATTCCCTGGCATTCATTCGGTAGAGATCATCTAGTTTTATTTTTCGTTTTTCGCACTGCCCAAGGCCAGCTATACGAACAGCTTTTTGCACGCAATGATGTGTTTGTTGGGAGTAATAAATAACAGATTTTTTAATTTTATCAGGTGTTATTTTCTTTGCTTCACGCGCAGTGGTTACAGCAATGAGATTGGCTATTGACCCTCCAGAAGTTATGTTTCCTAGTGTACTTTCTGGGTATCCCATAAGGTCAGCAGTCCATCTGATAAGTTGATTTTCCACCTTTACTGCCCCAGGTGCTGAAAAGAACAACCCCGCATATTTGTTGCCCAATGCAGCCAGATAATCGCCTATAGCAGATGCAAAAAGTCCACCACCTGGAATATACCCCAAATGCCCAGGTGCCGCTGGATTAAGGCCTGGTGTATTGATGGCAGCATGCATAAGATGGATCGTGTCGCTGGGTGTTCTTCCATTTTCTGAGATTGGAAACTTATCAAGGAGATCAAGGTTTTTAATATCCTCAACAAACATGTTTGTATCTTGAAGATCATGAATAAACCATTGCGTATAATTCCAAGCTTCTTCAAATAATTTTTCCCTTTCTTTTATTGTAGGTTCTAAACAAGAACTTAATTCTTGCAATTTTGATATTTCTTTTTCCAATATTTATTTCTTTTCGTGTAGTTACTCAAGTGGTGTGCTTTTTCAGCCAAAATTGATATCACTGAGCAGTTACCCTTTTTGTTAATTGCTGCTAAATTAATTAATCATTCTTGGCGACAGCTCTTAGCTACCTTTTTGATAAAAATTATTTGCCAATTCTCATTTTACAAGATAAAACATTATAGATTTTTACTCAAATTCGAATTTCTTGAATAAAACGTCTTTTCTTTAGGGCTCATAAATTAAAGATTTGATAAGAGACTTATATCGATTATTTAGTTTGAAATGGCAAAATGCATTTCTGGACTACAAAGTGGATCTCAAACCTAGGTATGGTGAAGAAAACCATTATGAATATAATCCTTTTCTATTCGAAAAATTTAGTAAAAGGGACAACGACTACAAAGAAATATTGAATTCTTTTTTGCAATATGCAGATGAAATAGACAATATTTCACACAACTTGATTGATGAGAAACAACCTTATTGGATCAATGGGTTTTTTCCCGGAATGGATATTATAAGCCTCTATGGGTTTTTAAGAAAATATAGGCCAAAAACATATGTAGAAATAGGTTCAGGGCATTCTACTAAGGTGGCTTATAAGGCCAAAATAGAAGGCAATCTCAATACTCATATTGTTTCTATTGACCCTTTTCCTAGAAGCGAAATTGACAATATTTCTGATACTATTATTAGGATTTGTGTTGAAAATATGAATTACGATGATCCCGTTTTTAAAAAATTGCAAAAAGGTGATATTCTATTTATTGATAGCAGCCATAGAATATTGCCTAACTCTGATTGTGCTTTCATTTATAACGAACTTATCCCAAGCCTCCCAAGTGGCGTGATTATTCATGTCCATGATATTTACTTGCCTTATGACTATCCTCAATTTATGTGCGATAGATTGTACAATGAGAACCACGTGCTTGCTACATATCTTTTAAGTAATCCAGATTATTTTGAGATATTACTGCCTAATTATTATGTGTATAAGCATAAAAGTATTTGGGCTGCACTTACGCCAATATTCGCCTCAGAGAAAATGTCTAAAGTAGAGCGTCATGGAGGATCAATTTGGTTAAGAAAAAATTAGGTAACTACACAGGCAGGGTCAATTTTGGTTAAAAAATTATTCCCCTGTCAATCAGCAACTATTAGCGCCCCAAATCGCAGATATAGCGGTATAATCGAGATTCACTAACTAATGAAATAGGTTAGTAATAACTCTGCAATTAGGGCTCAAATGAGCCTTGCCTAATAAAAAAAGTAGTGATTTTTTAATTCAAAAGCACTCACGAGAGTAGTTACAAAATTAGAAATAATTACACCTTGTTGCTTGATACTTTCTGAGTATTTACAGGAGTTATTTTTTGTGCTTAAAGTAGTATGATAGATAGGATTTTATGATAACTCGAAGAGGGAAGTTGGTTATAAGTCTGAACAAGGCAAGGTATGGTGATCTCAAAGGGTGAAAAAAGTAACAACTATTTTTATTAGGCTACCAGCTATTATGTAATCTGCATTCAATTTTGGCCAAAAAGAATCTTATTCCGCTAAAAAAATAATACTTTTTTCGCTCAAAACACACCACCTGAGTAGTTTCCACAAAACTAATGTGGCTCAAATATTTTTTTAAAAGCAATGCTATATTTTGGAAAATTTATATCAAATTGCACTCTATTTTCAAAAAAAGAATAGGCATAAATGGCCTGGGTTATAAGCAGCCTTTCACCTACCAATTCTCTGATTTTATCTGTACTATAAGGCAATATAGGATCAAGGGCAGATATCTCGGTGGCATTGATCATGGGATATCCTCCATGTTTTGTATCCTTCATGTGAGCCGTGATCCATACATAAAGTCCAATATTAAAAAATTGAAGTGTATTGATAAACCCATTAATAAGATGTGGTTTTGAAATGAGTATTATTCCATCTGTCTGATGAACTTCATAGGGGTGTAAGTATTTGTGATCTGGTGTAGGAAAAGCATGTGGATACAATATTATTCTATCATAATTTTTGAATAAAAAATCTTCATGATGCCATGTTATTCTTAGGGCTTCATGGGCGGACAAGAGTTTGTATTGTTCGGGTATTTTATGGTCTTCTACGGCTTTGAGAGAAAAATCTTTACTATCTAGAAAAAGACCTGCTCTCTGTTCAAATATTAGTTTTTCCTCAACAGATAGCTTTTTGTAAAATTCAGAATTTTCCTCAAGCCAATTCACCAATGGCTTGTCCAATCCAATCTTCTTTCGTTGTATCCACCAATAATCTATTTGTGGCCTGAACGTATATAAAAATGTCAGCATCATTATGGGTAGAATAATCCAACCCATAAGGTGCTTGTATTCATATGAAAATGACAATGGTAACAGGATAGCCAAGGACAATAAGAATGGAATAGCGAGAATTATACTCAGTGAAGATATGCGCATCCAACAATTTTATTCGAATGTAAAAATTATCCTCAGGTTTTATGTCAAAATATGACCAAATGATTAGATATTTAAGACAATTGTTAGGATTATTTAGGTCTTATGCTACTTCCAATAGCAAATATCCTAAATTAAATCCTCTCTTCACCAATTTCCCTCTATTTTTCACATCTAGTGCTTAGTCAAGTGTTAAATGACGGGTTGGCTTTGTGCATAATTTGATCCTGAACGAGGCAAAAAACGCAGTCATAGCAGTAGATATGGCGAGTATTTTTAACAAAGAGCAGGTTCAAAAGATGCCAAAGTTACCCGTCAATTTATACTTGACAGAGCACTAGTTTACGAGCAACTTTCTACGGTGCGAAACCACTGTGTGATGAATATAATATTTTAGAGCCACACTGGACGGAGGGCGGAAGTTTTTAGAGGAAACTCTTACTCTTCATTTGAACTGCGACCTGTGCCACCTCTATACCCACTAACTCGGTGAAAACCTCCTGATCTCTCACTGGTTTTTTTTGCCTACAAAACAACTAATGTATTGTCCTGAAATAGCTTTACACAAAACGAGTAAAAATGACAGGGCAAAAAAAGAGAGTAAAAAATTACCACCGTTACTCGGTTAGTTTAAAACGAAAGGTAGCAAAATCGTATTTATCAGG
>JAZGFD010000094.1:0-4978 GCA_036479115.1 Saprospiraceae bacterium
CATTACAGCTAAATTCGGAGAAGGGTTCTTACACGCCATTAAACTTATAAGCTACTTCCTCTGGTCTTCCAAAGTTAGCTTGTATTAATTACTTTTCTCCTATGTCTTAAGTTCGGAGTGGACTCAACTTTATTTAAAAAATGGCAATATTTCACCTTCCTGATTGGCCAACAGGCCTCAAAAGGGCTTATCTGAATAGTTATCTTTTATATTCACTTTTGGCATTACAATAATATGTAAGTTTCGAAGTGGACACTTGTTCCAACCATTATCTACAACCTCTTTGATTTAATCACATCTAATTTTCTAATCAATCTATTGGCCAAAACTATTTTAGAACCATAAGCATCAAATACATGGTCCGCCCTCTCATAAAATGGAGCACGACTGACTAACATAGTATTGATCAATTCACTGATTTTATCATCATTTAAGTTTTTAATTAAGGGTCTATTGGCTTTTTTAGCTTTGAGAATATGAAATAAAAAATGGTGGGTTCTTTTTAGATATATTGACGTAGTTTTCCTTATCGCCGACCAATTCTCTTCTTGACAAGGTGTTCCACCGCCCAATGATAAAATTACGTTGTTCTTGGTTTCAACAAGTTCATTAAGATATCTACGTTCTAATTTTCTAAAACTTTTTTCACCGTCAGATTCGAATATTTCATTTATCGTTTTCTCCTCATTTTTCATGATAAAATCATCTAAATCTATTTGCTCCATAGCATAATGTTCAGCTACAAGACGGCCATATAACGACTTCCCACTACCCATAAAACCTATTAAAGAAATAATCATATCACAAATATATTTGTTTTCAGTAACCAAATCTCAAGGTTTTTTCTCAAGACTAATTCTTTATAACTTTAGTAACTATTCAAGTGAGTTCTTTTGAGTTAAAAAATTATTATTTTTTTGTTAGATAAGGCTCATTTGTGCCCTCATAGCAGAGCTATTACTAACCTATATTATTAGTTATTGTTTGAACGAAAACTCATCAAAATTAAAAATAGTTTACTTCGACAAGCTCTGTATAAACACTTCGTTATGTTCTTTATAAATCTTTGGCGATTTTTTATTTTTTTTCCCACTCGCTGATAATCAGGTATCACCGAATTCAAATAACTAAATTCACCTCCAAAATATTCAATTTCATAAAATTCGACAGTTTTTGTCCAAACAATTTATTGCCAAATACATGGTAAGACTGATTACGAAACGGTTAGCTTCTAGTGTCTATGAATTTCAAAAAAAGTGAAAAAGATATCAAAAAATATTCATATTTTAAAAAATGATAGGTCTACGTTCAGCCACTGATTAATGAAACCATTATCTTCACGCCCAAATAAAAAAAACATGGGACTTAAATGTGGCATTGTTGGTCTTCCTAATGTAGGCAAGTCAACATTATTCAATGCGCTAACATCAGCCAAAGCTCTAGCAGCAAATTATCCTTTTGCTACAAAAGAGCCAAATCTAGGGGTCATTACAGTGCCTGATCAAAGATTAGACAAATTGGCAGAATTGGTAAATCCTCTAAGAATATTGCCTACCAATATTGAGATATTGGATATAGCAGGATTAATAAAAGGAGCGAGTAAAGGTGAAGGATTGGGCAATCAGTTTCTTGCTAACATACGCGAGGTAGATGCTATAATACATGTGGTAAGATGTTTTGAAGATGACAATGTGATACATGTAGATGGTAGTGTAAACCCATTGAGAGATAAAGAAATCATTGACACAGAGCTCATTCTAAAGGATATTGAAACAGTAGAAAAAAGGCTTGATAAAGTTAAAAAGAATGCTAAAAGTGGGAATAAAGAAGATGTTAAATTAGTGGAAATTGTGCAATCTCTTTTAAAGCATTTAGAAGAAGAAAATCCTGCCAGGACATTTGCCATTGAGAAAGATTTTTCTGAAATATGGAGTGAGTTGAGCCTGCTTACTGCCAAACCCATACTCTACGTATGCAATGTAGATGAAGCGAGTGCTAACGATGGCAACGATTTCAGTAAAAGCTTAATAGTTGCTGTTCAAAATGAAAATGCTGAAATACTCCTTATAAGCGCAGGAATAGAAGCTGATATTGCAGAATTAGACACCAAAGAAGAGCGGTTAGAATTTCTAGAAGAAATGAATCTGAAAGAAGCAGGAGTGAATAAATTGATTAGATCAGCTTATAAACTTTTAAAATTGATCACCTATTTCACGGCTGGTGAAAAAGAAGTAAGAGCATGGACTATCAAAGACGGCACTAAGGCTCCTGGAGCTGCTGGTGTGATCCATACTGATTTTGAAAAGGGGTTTATTAGGGCTGAAGTAATAAGATATGATGATTATATCACATTTGGCTCAGAAGCAAAGGTAAAAGAAGCTGGTAAAATGGGGGTAGAAGGTAAAGAATATGTAGTACAAGATGCCGATGTGATGCATTTTCGATTTAATGTATGATAAATTTAACAACATCAGTAAGAAATTCAACATCATTTAATGTTGAATAAACTCAGAGTTAATGCTTATGTCCCAACGTACATCACTTGCTTAACAGCTTTAATTATTTTTTGAGGATTAGGCAGATACTCATCAACAAGTGTAGGTGCATATGGTAAAGAAGTATCCGCAGCATTGAGTCTGGTAACAGGGGCATCAAGATAATCAAAAGCATATTTCTGCACCTCATAAGCAATCTCAGCAGACACCCCTGCAAAAGGCCAACTTTCGTCTACTACTACAAGTCTGTTGGTTTTTTTTACTGATGTTACTATTGTATCAATATCTAGAGGTCTGATTGTTCGAAGATCAATCACCTCTGCCGAAATGCCTTCTTTTTCAAGTTCGGATGCTGCTTTTTTACAAACTTCCATCATCTTATTAAAGGAAACCAAAGTCACATCTGTACCCTCTTTTCTTATAGCTGCCACTCCAATTGGGGTGGTATATTCGCCTTCTGGCACTTCCCCTTTCATGCCGTAAAGCTGCTCAGATTCCATAAAACAAATGGGATCATCGTCTCTTATCGCTGATTTCAATAATCCTTTAGCATCAGCTGGGTCTACTATAGAAATAACTTTAAGGCCAGGACAATTAGCCAACCAAGACTCAAACATTTGGGAATGCTGCTGCGCCAATTGTCCAGCAGAGCCAGAAGGCCCTCTAAATACAACTGGGCAATTAAACTGGCCACCTGATTGAGAAAGAGTCTTAGCCGCATTATTTACGATTTGATCAAAGGCAAGGACAGCAAAATTCCAAGTCATAAATTCTACAATTGGTCTAAGACCATTCATGGCTGCTCCTACACCAATTCCTGAAAATCCTAATTCTGCTATTGGTGTATCAATCACTCTTTTTGATCCAAACTCTGCTAACATACCTTTGCTGACCTTGTACGCGCCATTGTATTCTGCTACCTCTTCTCCCATTAAAAATACCGATTCATCACATCTCATTTCCTCGCTCATCGCCTCTCCTAAGGCATCTCTCAATGTTAATATTTTTACCATTCTCTATTATTTTACCGCAAGATAACATTGCTTTCTCAGTAACTAACTAGGTGGGCAGTTTTGAGATAAAAAATTGTTGTTTTTTTATTAGGCGAGGCTCATTTTTATCCGAATAGCAAGGCTATTGTTATAAAAAAAGTCGAAGAATAATGAAAAAAGAATTTTTCATCTACAATTCAGAATACTACTTGTATGGTTACATTTACTTTAAAGGTATTTTAATGTCTTCCTCCCAAATATATTTTCCAAACCACTGCCAGTTATGCCACATTGCCGCCAATCTTTCTTTTGGTTTATTGATGCCGTGTCCAAATCCTTTATAGATAATTAATTTCGTCTCAACATTGTTATCTTGAAGACCTTGAAATAGTTCGTATGCATTTGCTGTGGGGACTCTTTTATCAAATTCACCATGTTGTATCAGCGTAGGGGTTGAAGAGTTATTAATATTAGTCATTGGGGAAGTCTTTTCATATATTTCTTTATCCGACCAAGGAGTTGCTTTAAGATACTGTCTTGTAAATGGATGAATATCAGTATTTACGTAATAGGTCATCCAATTTGATATTCCTGCTCCTACAGAAATAGCCTGAAATTTATTTGAATTGGTTGTTAAAAATGCGGAAATATAACCGCCTTGGCTCCATCCCATAGCACCAACTTTATTCTCATTAATGATACCTTGCTTCTCTAAATATTCGACCCCCGAAAGTACATCCCATGCATCTCCAACTCCTAAATTACGTACATTGAGAGATCTGAATTTTTCTCCATATCCTGCTGATCCTCTGTAATTGGGTCTTAAAATCAATGCATCTTTATTGAGCCATTGTACCATTGGGTAAACATAGGAGGGCGTAGGCTCTGGTGTTGATATTCCTGTGGGGCCACCATGAATAATAACCAATAATGGATATTTTTTATTTTGATTGTAATCCATTGGCTTATGAAGCACACCTTCTATGACTGTTCCATCTTCACTTTTCCATGAAATAACTTCACTTTTAGCTACTAACCAGGTCTCAATTTGTTTAGAAGACTTTGTTATAATTTTAGTTCGTTTCAGTGGATAGTCAGAATAATATACTTCGGTTAGATTGTTATCATTAACACCAGTATACGTAAGATCGTTGCCATCTTTTGAGAAGGAATAATTCCAGATTCTTTTAGAGCCCACATTTAGAATATTGGTATTTCCCTTTTTGGGGCTTATTTTAATAATCGGTCTTTTGGTCTTTTGCCAACTTAATGCGAATATTCCATTTTTATTCCATTGAAACCTAGACAAGTTTTCATCAAAATCTTTCGCCAATTGTCTATTGTCGGTGCCATCTATATTGATTCTAAATATTTTGTTGTTTAAATAATAATTAGATGTACTGTCGTTTAGACTTGTTTGATAAAGGATAGATTTTCCTTCTGGCGACCATTCAAGTAAACCGTCATAACTAAGATTATTAACCAATATTT
>JAZGFD010000095.1:0-3735 GCA_036479115.1 Saprospiraceae bacterium
TGCCAAAGACATGACAGCAAAGCTTATGGCGGAGGTGGATATCATTGTGCCTTTGACTCATTTGAATATTCAGGATGATTTGCTATTGGCTAAAACAATACCAGGTTTTCCACTTATCATAGGCGGTCATGATCACGATAACATGAGGCATATGGTAGGTAATACAGTAGTGGCTAAGGCAGACGCTAATGCAAAAACGGCATATATACATACTTTAACATATAATAAGAAGACCCATCAATATAGAGTGGATTCCAAGTTGGTAAAAATTGATGAAAAGTTGGAGGAAGAAGTGCGCACTAAATCCAGAGTGGATCATTGGAATAATATAGCAACTGATGATTTGGCAAGAAAAGGATTTGATCCAGATAAAGTAATCACTTACCTTGATTCACCTCTTGATGGGCGAGAAAGTACTGTGCGAGGAGGGCAGTGTGACCTGGGCTCTTTAGTGGCAAAAGCAATAACGGCGGCATGTAGTGAGCGTGTCGATGGAACTATTGTAAATAGCGGTTCTATAAGAGTGGATGATATGCTGTCAGGAAATTTAACACAGTATGATATTATCAGAATATTGCCTTATCCTTCTAAGATTATTGAAGTAGAGATGACAGGGACATTATTAAAAAAAATAATGGAAACCAGTGTTCAGAATCGGGGACAAGGAGCCTATTTACAAGTTGATAAAATCACAATTGATGAATCTACATTGACTTTTAAATTTGGAAACAAAATGCTTCGTACCGATCGAAATTATATCATTGCCATGACTGATTTTTTACTTACAGGATATGATTATAAATTTCTTACTCGTGAGACAGAAGGCATTATTAACATCGTAAGTGCTGATGCGAATAATGCACAAGATTTACGAAATGATTTGCGTAAAGCAGCGATAAGCTTTTTGGAGAATCATCACTAAAACCGCTAAGTGGCTTTTAAAATCCTTTAAACCTTTTGATAATATTATTTCTAATAAAATAGGCCAACATGGTTTGAAGAGAACACATTATTTAGTCGTAAGAAAGGAGGGTTGTGGTAAAAAGTATGTGACTACTCAAGTACCATTAAAAGAGAATTAAGTTTGGATTTTTTGCATCATAGTTGAGTGCATATTGAGGTTTCTTTTATCAAAGTATCGCAAACAGACCTTAGGGTACAGAAGACATGTTGGCCTGATTTAAACATGCAGATATTTTAACCTTGACCTTAGCCATTCTAATAGCACAATTAAGAACCGATCTATGTATCCTGTAGGGATTTAATATACGTAGGGTTTTATTGTATTGAAGAAATTCGACCCTGTCGGGGTCGTATGTACCGATTATCGTCTATTTTTTATGATCATATGAACCCTTCAGGTTCAAATTTGGGTTACTATTAATGCGAAAACAGTTTGTGTCCATCAAAAAAATGTAATTTTTAAATTCAAAAGCACACCACCTGAGTAGTCACAAAAGTATTTTGATGATTTTGTGCGTAGTTTTAGGGAAGATTTTTCAAATAAATGAATGACCATGAAATTTGATTTAAACTCTCAGGACAGACATGATACTTGGAAAAAAGTGGTAGAAAAACTAGAAAATTTCTATGAGAATACCGAGTCATATAAAGCCGCAACTTATCCTAAAAGAAGTACGGTATTAAATAGTCTTGTTTCAGATTTTGATAGCAGTAGGAGTACTATTGAGGCCGTTGATCTAGTCATTAACGGCATGTCCCAATACGCTGTACACACTCCGCATCCTGGCTATTATGGCATGTTCAATCCTCGTTCTAATTTTCCGTCTATTATGGCAGACACCATAACTGCTGTTTTTAATCCTCAGTTGGCCGCATGGGGACATGCACCATATGCAGTGGAAGTAGAAAATTTGTTAATTCGAGAAATAGGCAAAAAACTAGGTTATGACTCGCTATCTATCGATGGAACATTTGCCACAGCAGGACAAGAAGCCAATCTCACAGCTGTAATTACCGCTCTTAATGATAAGATTCCAAATTATGCCGAAAATGGGCTTTCTCAAGTCAAAGGGTTGCCGTTAATATACTGTTCTACAGCGAGCCACCATTCTACTATTAAGGCTGCCAAAGTATGTGGGCTAGGTTCTCATTCTGTCAGATATATAAAAGTCAATGATAAACATGAAATGATAGCCAGAGACCTTGAGAGGCAAATAGCTCATGATATAGAAAAAGGTAATGTACCATTTATGATAGTTTCTACTATGGGGACAACTGGTGCAGGAGCCATTGACCCTATTGGGGAGTTAGCAATTATAGCCAAAGAATATAACCTATGGCTACATGCTGATGCAGCATATGGCGGAGGCTTGGCATTGAGTGAAGCTTATCGAAAATTGCTTGTGGACATACATCAGGCAGATTCTATAACAATTGATATCCATAAGTGGCTATCTGTGCCTATGGCAACTAGTATGTATATAACACGTCATACATCGATATTAGGAAGGACATTTAGTATCAAGTCTGATTACATGCCAGAAGAAGAAAGCGAGATAGATAGATTAAGTTCATATACGCACTCTATACAATGGTCGAGACGGTTTAATGGCCTCAAGCTATACATGCCACTTTTGGTATTCGGGTGGCAAGGATATGATGACACAATAACGTATCAGATCAGGATGGGCAAATTGTTGAAAAAGAAACTTGAAGTAAATAATTGGAAAATTTATAACAATACGGAACTCCCAATACTCTGTTTTAATGACCCCAAATATATAGACAATGAAGAGTTTTCAACCTATATATATGAGTCGTTTCTAGAGACAGGTGAAGCATGGATTAACAAGTACCCTTTGGGAAGCAAGTATACTTTGAGAGCCTGCATTACTAATTATGCGACAACAGAAAAACATCTTGACAAATTGATAAGCCTTCTCAATTCTAAAAGAGAATTGTATTCAAAACAAAGATTTCCTTCCATATAACGTGCAAATTGGGCATTCATTTGGATCATGTCCTCTAGCAGGGCAATGTTCTCTACCGAAAAAAATAATCTGTAAATGTAGTTTGTTCCAAATTGCCATAGGGAATAGTTTTTTCAGGTCTTTTTCAGTTTTTTCTACATTTTTACCGGTAGAAAGCTTCCATCTGTACGCCAACCTGTGAATATGAGTATCTACAGGAAATGCAGGTACTCCAAAGGCTTGTGCCATCACTACTGATGCTGTTTTGTGGCCTACTCCTGGCAACTTTTCTAATGCATCAAATGATTGTGGTACTTTGCCTTTATGTTCGTCCAGAATGATATGTGATAGATTGTATATGGCCTTAGATTTTTTGGGTGACAGACCGCAAGGCTTTATTATTTCTCTGATCTCGTCTACTTCTAAAAGTATCATTTCACTTGGATTGTCAGCTCTATCAAAGAGAGAAGGAGTGACAATATTTACTCTTTTATCAGTGCATTGGGCGGATAGTAGTACGGCTATTAGTAAGGTATAAGGATCATTGTGATCTAAAGGTATTGGTGTTTTTGGATAGTAAGATTCTAATATTTCAGAAATGTGTCTTGCTTTTTCAATCTTGGTAGCCATAATTTTTCAATTTTTGGGTCTACTCTGGAAACTAACATTTTTTATAAAAAGAATTGTTTTGGATGAAATTTGCATTTTTGGAGATTCGGTGATGCCTGAGTATCAGTGAATTGAGAAAAATGTAAAGTTCGACAAAAGCAACTTTTTTGATTTTGTGAGTTTTCGGAGTGGA
>JAZGFD010000096.1:0-2268 GCA_036479115.1 Saprospiraceae bacterium
GATGCTCTTAATGGTGGAGCTGAGGTGGTAAATGCATGTGCTGAAGGAAAGAAAGCCGCACAAGGCATACATTCATATATATCGAATAATAAGACATAAAATCATGGCTGACATTACCTCTGATCTTGCAGGAATACGCTCTCCTAATCCTTTTTGGTTGGCATCTGCACCACCTACCAATTCAGGATATCAGATCATGAAAGCATTTGATGCAGGGTGGGGAGGGGCAGTATGGAAAACACTTGGAGTGCCCGTTATTAACGTATCTAGTAGGTACGGAGCAGCACATTATCGAGACAGTAGAATGATGGGTTTTAATAACATAGAGCTAATCACTGATAGACCCCTCATTGATAATTTGAAAGAAATTGAAGAAGTAAAAAAATACTTCCCCGATCATGCAGTGATTGCTTCATTAATGGTACAATCTAGGGCCGAATGGCATCAGATAATTAAGGATGTCCAAAATGCTGGTGCTGATGGCATCGAACTTAATTTTGGTTGCCCACATGGTATGTGCGAACGCGGAATGGGATCTGCTGTAGGGCAAGAACCCAGTGTATTAAAAACCATAACGCAATGGGCAAAAGAAGTGGCCAATGTGCCTGTGATTGTAAAACTCACCCCTAATATAACTGATATTACTGAGCCTGCCCGTGCTGCCGCTGAAGGAGGCGCCGATGCCATTTCCTTGATTAATACCATTCAGAGTATAGTCAATGTGGATCTTGACACATTCATCCCAAACCCACAAGTAGATGGAAAAAGTACTAGTGGGGGATATTGTGGCCCTGCGGTAAAACCCATAGCTCTCAATATGGTAAAAAATTGTGCAAATGATAACAAAGTCAATATCCCGATTTCTGGAATAGGAGGTATAGAAAACTGGAAAGACGCTGTAGAACATATACTGTTAGGAGCATCGAATGTACAAGTATGTACAGCAGCAATGCATTACGGCTTCGGAATAGTAAGAGAAATGACAAGTGGTCTCGAACAATACATGGATGATAAAGGATTTGAAAAATTGGAAGATTTTATAGGAAAATCAGTGCAACATGTTGACTCTTGGGAAAACCTCAATCTTAATTATCAAGTAATAGCTAAGATCGATGAGACGAAATGTATAGGATGCCAGTTGTGTTATATAGCATGTGAAGATGGTGCTCATCAGGCCATTACTCTTAGCAAAGAGGAAGGCATTAGAATACCTGAAATAATAGAAGAAAATTGTGTGGGTTGCAATCTTTGCTCTCTCGTATGCCCAGTTGAAGAATGTATTATAATGGAAGAACAAAAGAATATCAAAGGCCATGAAAGTTGGACTGATTATGTCGCTGAAGGTAAAGCTCCAGAAACATTTGATGATGATCGGGCTGGAGGGAAACATCATTGGGTACCAAAACCTACGGATGCTCTAAATTTATCAAAAAAGGTGATAAATAATAATAAGAAATGAAGTTATGTCTAATAGTTTTAGTGACTACTCAAGTGGTGTGCTTTTTGAGGTAAAAAATAACTCCCTTTAAGAGACACTATAAGTAGTACCTGAACGAAAACTCATTAAAATTAGTATTTGTTCTTTTTTTGATATTTCATTTTTTTTCAACTCGCTGATGCTTAGGCATCACGGAATATTAAAAAATCTAAATTCTCATCCAAAATATTCTATTTGATAAAATTCGACAGTTTCCGTTCAGACACTAAGCAGAGCTTTGTGCACTGGATTATTTTTGGTCTCATGGTAAGTGGAGTAAAAATTTGAGCTCAATATTTTAGTTGGTCTTTAACGAGTTAGCAGCGCATATAGCCTTTCCATCTGTTGTATTGCAGAAAGTACAGATAAAAAATCGTTATAAACTTCAAATTGAAGAGTAATTTAATCCCATAATGGCGGGATATACTTCATTTCTGGCGCTCCGCAAATTTTAACCCAACTTGAGCAAATCAACTAAGTACTCAATATCGTAATCATCATAGAAAGACCAAAAACCTTTAACCCAAATAACCAAGGGCAAAGCCTTCGGTTATTTAGCGATTGTTGTGATTTGGCGGTATTATTGATTAAAAATGATGACAAATCACTCCTGTTACACAAGATGTTGAGTACTTACAAAGTATAACCTTGAGCCCACTCCGGGAACACACAAAATCAAAAAAGTTTCTTTTGGCGATCTTTATATTTTTTTCAATGAGCTGATACTCAGGCATCACCGAATCTCAATAAATGTAAATCTCATCCAAAACAACTCATTTTGTGAAAAATGT
>JAZGFD010000097.1:0-5570 GCA_036479115.1 Saprospiraceae bacterium
CTCAAGAAATTCCCTCTGCAAACTACTTTTTGTCCAATAGCAGGGTGTCTACTGCTAAAAACAAAAAAAAGAATCATTTGGCTGTCCGATAAAGTTGTAAAAAGATCCTTAATAAGCTAACACCATCTATATTAGCACCCCATTTTATTCTAAGTAGTCCATATTACTATCAAATGATCAAAATCAGCTGTCCGACTAAATGGCTTCAACTAAAAAACTTACTCGGACACCATTAGTTATTAATAGTGTTGCTATTAATATAAAAATAGCCTGTGTTTAGCAATAAAATAGCAGTTTTTTTACCTGCTTGACACACATGTCTCAGGAACACACTGCCTGAGTAGTTACATATATTGTTAGTTCTCCTATTTTGTTTCTAATGAGGAAATATTGATTGGTGCATTAGAAAATGTTACGAAAGATTAAGAGACTTTCGCAACGAAACCCATAAAGCCATTATTTTTAGATAAAAGTAATCTCTTTGCCGATTTGCAACAAGCTGAAATACACAAAGAGTTATTTAGCATGCAATACAACACAGAAAATCGCTTATAAGGTGGCTGAACGAAAACTCATCAAATCAAGAATGTTTATCACCTTATTTCATTGTGGTGAGGAATATACTTTGACTAGATATTTCCAATATTAGTAACTACTCAGGTGAGCACTTTTGAGGCCTGTCTGCCATTCAGGCTGGTAAAAAATTGTTATTTTTTTACCAGACAAAGCTCCTTTTTTTTAAGGCATAACAGAGCTATGACGAAAAAAAAGAGCTAGAATATGGTAGAAAAAAGAACTTTTTTGTCAAAATTGGCTCCCAGAGTAGTTGCCATTATGTAACTATAGATAGTTTTTGTTCATCCAGTAACTAGAAACTGGTAATTGTCCATATTCTAAAAACATGTGACTCAGACTTTGTCTTCATCTTCTAAAATATAAGGCGGTCTATTTATTGACTCCTCCAATGAGATGAAAGTTTCGGTTCTCTGAATGCCATCTATCTTTTGAATTTTTGTAGATAGAACATCTCGCAATTGGATGGTATCTTTACATATTAATTTAGCAAAAATGCTATAAGTACCAGTGGTGTAATGAGCAGATATTACCTCAGGGATATCCTTGAGTTCTGAAATTACACCATTATACATTTCACTTTTTGCAAGATAAATACCTAAAAAGGCGATAACATCAAATCCAAGTTTTGAAAAATCAACATTAAGACGAGAGCCTTGGATAATACCTTGATCCATTAGCTTTTTCAGTCTTACATGTACGGTCCCGCCAGATACAAATAACTTTTGCCCTATTTCAGCATAAGGTGTTTTTGCATCCTGGAGCATTATTGACATAATTTGTCTGTCAATTTTGTCAATATCAAATAATTTTTTCATGCCGCAATAAAATATTAATTGGGTGTTATAATAATATAAATGCAGAACAACTCAAAGAGTAACCTTAAATTTGGTATAACAAATCTAATAAATCAAAATGAATTTAAAGTATCAAATCTATTTACCTGGTATATTATCAGTAATTTTTGTGATTGGGATGCTATTTGGGTATGGACTCAGGAATATCCCTGTGGCTCCAAATGTGGGGTGGAAAAATGCCAATAAGGACAAGAATACTTTAATCGAAGCGATTGGTCTTATTAATCAGAATTATTTTGAACGAAAAGAAACATCTAATATGGTGCATAAAGCATTGTATGAAATGGTGGATGAATTAGACCCTTACTCGATGTACATCCCTCCTTATCATTCCGAAATGTTAGCAGTTAGTAATAAAGGAATATACAGAGGAATCGGTATTGAAACAATGGATATCAATGACAAAATATTTATCTCAAAATTAATAAATGATGGCCCTGCTTATAAATTGAATATTTTAAAAGGTTCTAATTTAGTAGCAATAGATGCTATACAAACAAAAGAAAGTAACTGGAATACTGACAGTTTATCAATTTACCTTAATGATCATAAAGAGAAAGAATTACAGCTTGTTTTAGATCATTTTCAATACTTAAAGCCAAAAAGATTTACTATCACACCGAGTGAAGTAAGGCTACTGAATATAAGTGAGTCCTATCGACTCAAGGAAGATGTTGGGTATGTAAGAATAGCAAGATTTGGCCTAGAGTCTTATAAAGATTTTATGACTGCGATGGAAGTTCTTTTGGTAAATGATTCACTTAGTAACCTTATTATTGATGTGAGAGGTAACCCTGGAGGGTATGTACAAGAGGTTTGTAAAATTATTAGCCAGTTGTTACCAGACCGGATTGAATTTCTTCGGACAGTAGAGGCAAATGGAGATTCTCAACCCTTTTCTTCTCTAGGGCAAGCATTTTTTCATATTGGAAATATTATAGTCTTGATAGATGAAAATTCAGCTTCAGCAAGTGAAATATTAGCTGGGGTACTTCAAGATATGGATAGAGCTATCATTATAGGTGAAGATTCTTTTGGTAAAGGGTTGGTTCAAGAACAATTTAATCTGTCTAATGGAGGTGTGATTAGACTATCTGTAAGTCGTTACCAGTTACCATCAGGTAGGTTTTTAGGGCAGCAAGATAGTTTACAATTTGAAACACTATATAAAAAAAGAAAATTGACATCTAAAGGAAAAATTGTTCCTGATTTTGAAATCCAACATCACTACGCTGTTGGAAATAAGTCAATGTTTAGAGCGGCAGTACAGTCTTTGAATGTAAATAATCTGACTTCTTCTGTTGAGGAATATTTGCGTTCAATAGTTGCTGAAAAAGATAGTAATTCCAATCTTCGATACGAAAAAGCCTCTATTATTTATAATAATCACAAAGTGAGAAAAAGCAGAATATTAAATGACCCTCTTACCAAGAAGTCATTCCAATTAATATCAGAAAAAGATAAATGGGGCATTTTGAATTAAAAAAGTGTAACTACTCCGGAGGAGCCAAATATTGCTAAAGCAAGTTCTTTTTCTACCATATTTCATCTATTTTCAGTTCAAATCGAAGATATGGCAACAAAATCGAGATTCACTACCCAATGAAAAAGGCTGCCTAATCTTCAAGAAGAACCCTCGTTAAACAAAAAAATAGCAATTCATTATCATAAAAGCATCCCAACTAAGTAGTCACCTTATATTCTAGAGTATATTTTATATACCTTCGCCGCTGCTCAGATTAAAAGATAATATGGAAGGGCTAAATAAGCTGAAAGACATACTAAAAATACCAACTACTATAGCCATTATTGTGCACCGTAATCCTGATGGTGATGCTCTTGGTTCTGGTCTTGGGTTGGCGCTTTTCTTAAAAAAGAAAGGGCACAGTGTCCAAGTGATATTACCGAGTGAATATCCTCCGATTTTTGAATTCTTACCTACTATAAAAGACACTATTGTATTTGATTTGAATCCTCAGCGAACGGTGGAGATTTTGACAAATGCGGAACTTATATTTTGTTTAGATTTTAATTCTCTTGACCGCATAGAAAAAATAGCTCCTATTCTTCTCAATTTGAAGAAGAAGACTTATATAATGATTGATCATCATTTGGATCCTGAGCCTTTTGCAGATTATGTGCTTTCTGAGCCAGAAGCCAGCTCTACAAGTGAATTAATATTTGATTTCATTCAAAAACTGGATGAAAAGAAAAGAATGGATGTAGATATAGGCACCTGCTTATTTACAGGTATTATTACGGATACAGGTTCGTTTAAATATGCTACCAATCCTAATACTTATCATGTAGCAGCAGAACTGAAGAAACTAGGAGTAGACGATTATCAGCTGCAAGATAACATATTCAATGCATGGACAGAAAGGCAAATGGTGCTTTTGGGTCATTGCCTAAGAAACAGAATGGAGATAATACCCGAATATGCCACAGGCATTATTTATCTAGATGCCAGTGACTATAAAAAGTATCAAATTTCGAGAGGCGATACAGAGGGTGTTGTAAATTATATCTTAATGATCAAAGGCATAAAAGTGGCTCTTTTTATCAGAGATATGCACGGTTCTGTGAGGATGTCACTTCGGTCAAAAGGAAGTATTTCAGTACAAGACATAGCGAGGAATCACTTCAGGGGTGGTGGACATAAAAATGCATCAGGAGGATCGTCAAAAGAAAGTATCCCAAAGACAATAGAAACCTTTAAAAGTATATTACCGAAGTACATTGATAAAATTAAATTATGAGTAATTTTAAAACTTTTCTTATTTTATTATTCATTGGCGTTACGTTAAGCTGTAACCAAAATAAAACGACAAAAGCAGGCAGCTTTGATCTTAATTTTTATTCTAAAAGTGATGGGCTAAAACCCATATCAGGTCAATATGCCTATTTTCAAATGGATATTCTTAATGATAAAAAGGAACTTCTACAGTCATATAGAAATCAGAAAAGAATGCCCAGTATAAAAATACCTGAGGCGAATAGCCCAGTATTTGCAAAAAATCCCATTCCAGATGCTTTGCGCCAAATGGCTATAAATGATAGCGTGGGTATCATAATTCCCAGAGATTCTGTACCTGGCCTTTCAGGTCGATATGAAGAAATGGTGTATTTGGAATATGTTTTGGTATTAAAAGAAATTATGAATGAAGACGAATATCAAAACCGTCTAGCACGAGAACGACAGGCTGAAATTGACCTTATGTCTGCCAACAAAGCCAAACTGCCAGAGGTTAAGAATTTGGCGGAGAAAACCATTGCCGAAGTAAAATCAGGAAAAATCAAACCGGTAATGACCGAGAGCGGACTAAGTTATTTCATTCATGAAATGGGAACCGGGGAAATGGCAACAAATGATAGAATGATCAGTGCTCAATATTATGGAGCCTTACAAACAAATGGAAAAACGTTTGATACTTCTTTTAATAAAGGACGAGCATATTCTTTTAGGTTAGGAAGTGGTTCTGTAATTAAAGGTTGGGATGTAGGATTTTTAAATTTTAAAGTTGGCACAAAGGCATCCATATTTATTCCCTCAGAAATGGGTTATGGAGCCAATGGCTCTCCTCCGAGTATTCCTCCCAATGCTGATTTGTATTTTTATGTAGAACTAGAAGACATGTTTTATTAGATTTTTATTAATATTCATTTTATACTAATAAGTACCAGTTAAACAATAAGTGGGTCATTTAGGCGAATTAATTTTATGGCCAGATACATGTCGTCCAGAGCACGGCCGAAGGAAGGCAAAAAGCACAGACATAGAGGGCTATGGCAGCCTGCCCTGATTATAACAAAGGGAGCATTTTAACGTAGGATGGCCGTAAAAGAAGAAGAATAAATTGGATAACTTATTTTTTTAATTGCTAATAAAGACTATTTTTTATTTAAATTTAGGAACCTAGAAAAAAGAAGGACAATGACTGGTGATCAACTGAAAGCACTACAAAGTCGACTGTCAGACCTGAGGAGGTATCTTTGACGTCGATAGAAGAAAACATGAAGTAGAAGATAAAAAGAATGAGACAATAGACCCTAATTTTTGGGGCGATCCAAAGAGGGCTGAAGTCATATTGAAAGAAATAAAAATCCATGAAAATTGGATAACTCAATATGATTCTATCA
>JAZGFD010000098.1:0-4827 GCA_036479115.1 Saprospiraceae bacterium
CTCAAGAAATTCCCTCTGCAAACTACTTTTTGTCCAATAGCAGGGTGTCTACTGCTAAAAACAAAAAAAAGAATCATTTGGCTGTCCGATAAAGTTGTAAAAAGATCCTTAATAAGCTAACACCATCCATATTAGCACCCCATTTTATTCTAAGTAGTCCATATTACTATCAAATGATCAAAATCAGCTGTCCGACTAAATGGCTTCAACTAAAAAACTTACTCGGGCACCATTAAATATAAACACATTTGAATATTCGACCCCATAGGGTTCGTACCCCTATCTTTTATCAATAATCATTAAACCCCTACAAGGTTTGTTTATGAACCTGTAGGGTTCATATGTATATAGAATATGAACACATTTGAATATTCGACCCCATAGGGTTCGTAGCCTTAGTTTTTATCAATAATCATTAAATTCTTTCAGGGTTTGTGTAAGAGCCTGTAAGGGGTAATTATATCTGTTGAGCTATATCCCCATCCATCCCAAAACTAAAATCATTATGAAATAGAATATTTTGGATGAGAATTTAGTTTTTTGATATTCGGTGATACACAGGCATCACCGAGTTGAGAAAAATTCAAAGTTCGGCAAAAGGTTTAAGCTGAGTTTATTGAAGTAAACTTTTTAGATTTTGTGAGTTTTCAGAGTGGGCTCATTATTTCTACCGTAAAAATAGACCCAATAGGGTACTTAATAAGAATTCAGGCTATCTTGATCTCGCCACATTAGAATAGTAAAACTCTATATGAATCAGAACAAATATTTTACGGAGGATCACGATATGTTCAGAAAATCATTCAGAGATTTTTTAGAAAGTGAAGTTCGACCACACATTGATAAATGGGAGGAAAATGGCGAATTGCCAAGGTCAATTTACACTCGATTTGGAGAGATGGGCTACTTTGGGTTATTCTTTCCTGAGAAATATGGTGGCTTAGATTTAGATGTAAAATACGCTGTCATTTTTAATGAAGAGATAAATAGAATGAATTCAGGAGGGTTTTGTGCTTCCATAGGAGCCCATCCCACATTGGCGCTAAATCATATCAATCACGAAGGCTCGGAGCAGATTAAACAAGATTATTTAATACCGGGGATCAAAGGTAAATTAATAGGAGCGATGGCAGTAACTGAGCCATTTGGAGGATCAGATGTCCAGGCTATCAGGACTACGGCTATCAGAAATGGCAACTACTTTATTGTAAATGGTTCTAAGACTTTCATTACCAATGGTGTGAATAGCGACTATATAGTCACCGCTGTAAAAACAGACTCAACCCAAAAAGTAAAGGGCATGAGCATGCTAATAATTGATAGAAATCTAACTGGAGTATCAGCCACTAAATTAGATAAATTAGGGTGGAGGGCCAGTGATACTGGTGAGATTGCCTTTGACAATGTAAAGGTGCCTGTGGATAAACTTCTGGGTGCTGAAGGACAAGGCTTTTATTATATCATGCATCACTTCGTATCAGAAAGACTCATGATGGCTAATAGCGGAGTGTCTTGTGCACAACATGCCCTGAAATGTGCCCTTAAATACATGAATGAAAGAATGGCTTTCGGAAAGAAAATCAATGAGTTTCAAGTGCTTAGGCATCGTATAGCTCAAATGAGCGCCGAGATAGAAATGAATAAAATATTTGTATATGATCTGCTCCAAAGATACCAAGCTGGTGAATACTTAGTAAAAGAAGCCTCAATGGCTAAATTGCTATGTACACAACTGAGTGATAATGTAATTGATCAATGTTTGCAAATGTTTGGTGGTTACGGCTTTATGGAAGATTATCCTATGGCTCGTATGTATCGTGATACGCGATTGGGACAAATTGGAGGCGGAACATCCGAGATCCTTTGTGAGATCATCTCTAAAATGATGATTGATACCAAGGATTATAAGAGTGCACGTGATACCACTCTTGGATAGAATAAGATCGGCAAGTACATGGCGATATAAAATAATGCCGAAGGACTTCCGAATTGGCTTCCCTTGACAGATAGAATAATCTCAATTAATCTATATTAACCTATTAAGATGCGATATTACCCAAACGTTAAATAATTCTAAAATTCGAAAAATAAGGAATTTACAGAAGATATATTAAGTTATTAAAGTGTATTCGGTATTTATCACCACAACATACTAACAATGAAAAATAAAATAATTTTAATCGGAATCTTCTTCTTCACTTATTTAGGAATGGCTACAGCGCAGTACTGTCCTACCCCTGCAAGAGGTCAAAATATAGGTTATAATTCTTATGGCTCATTTAATAATGGATTATCTGGTAATAACTTAAGCAGAATTACATACGATTATGCATATGCTATAAATAGAGGATTTAGAAATGGCGATCTTACAAGACATGAAGTTTTTGTGCTGGAGAATGACCTTAACCGCCTAGCACGAAGGATAGAAAGAGCGTATTATGATGGCAGAATATCATCTTCAGAATGGACTTTTATACAGTTTGATATGAGAAATTTTGAAAGAAATATATCCAGAGAATGGAATGATGACCAAAGACGAGATAGTTAAATACATCGCTTTCGAACATTGTTCTTAAAAAAAAAGAATTTCATGATTCGTTTTTGGGGAATTTAGGCTCGCACATAATGCGGGTCTTCTTTTGTAGTAGGAGCTAGTGCTCTGTCAAGGATAAATTGATGTATATTCTCACTGAAAAGTATACCACACCTCTCATTGAAAAGTGTACCAGTTGTAGAGAACAATACATGGGTCATTAAGGCTATATGTGTTGCTTTATACAATGATAAGTATGTTACAAAAACAACAAATAATAATTAGCTATTACCGTCAGGGATATTCGCAGAGAAGAATAGCGAAGACCTTAGGGATGAATCGCAAGACGGTAAAGAAATATCTAAAGGAGTATGAAGGCGAAAAAGCTCAATCTAGCCTAGATCATCTTGGTTTGATACATACACCACAATATGATGGATCAAGACGAATGAGGCGATCTCTGACAGAGGATCTACAAACAATCATAGATTCCTATTTGGCAAAGAATGTAGAAAAACGCAGCATTGTAATGCCAAGGGGTGCATGAAAGCAGTTGACATACACGAGGCCTTAATAGAGGCAGGTCATCAGATCGGATACTCTACAGTATGTCGCTATGTCAAGGATCACAAATCAAAAGGACAGGAAGTATTTATACGTCAGCGATATGCCCCAGGTAGTAGCACAGAATTTGACTGGGGCATGACTAAGCTGATAATAGGAGGTAAGCAGAAGAATATGATGTTATCAGTATTCACCCTTGCACATAGCAATCATAGATGGGCTATGCTATTTTATCGTCAGGATATGCCTAGTTTTTTACAATCACATGTAGCGTACCTGTCAGATATTCAAGGAGTGCCCATAGAGATAGTATATGACAATATGAAGACAGCGGTAGCCAAATGCACCATTAGGCAGTCGGACAAATTACCAACAGATGACTTACTTAAAATCAGTACTTACTATGAATTTGACTATAGATTTTGCAATGTGGCAAAAGGTAATGAGAAGGGACATGTGGAAAGAAGTGTAGAATATGTACGTCGAAAAGCATTTTGTCGCAAAGATCAATTTGACACCTTACAACAGGCACAGGATCATTTGCAAGCTGAGGTCCAAAGACTAAATGACAAGCCAGTAAAAGACAATTCTATAAGCATCAATGATGTGCTAAAAACAGAGCAGAAAAAGATGATTCCTCTGTCCACCACTTCATATGACTATGCCATCACCCAACAGTACAGACTAGACAAATATCACACCATCAGTATAGATACAAATCACTATTCTGTACCTGATAGTATACATGGCCCAATGATTGATGTGAAGCTATATCCTCATCAAATTATAATTTACAATAAGACAAATCAAAAAGCAGCTAAGCACACACGCCTTCATGCTAAGCACCAGTGGTGTATAGATATTAATCACTATTGGAAGTCAATGACTCCCAAGCCCGGAGCGTTATCCCATTCTGAGCCATTACATCAAGTTCCTAAACATATCAAGCTTCTATTTGAAAAATACTATAGTAAAATACCTCAGGTTTATATCCAATTGTGCCATTACTGTGCCACAGAGCTGATAGATATCCAACTACTCATCCAAGCCACACAGCTGACCTATACACAGAGTCCTCACAATACACTAAGTTTTGACAAAGTAAAATGGAATATGGTCAGCTTGATCAACGCAATATTAGAAGAAAAAAGCAACGTATAAAACGGGCAGGATTTCCTTATATCAAGCAACTCAATGACCTTATAAAGGAAGAACTACCCCAGGACGCCCAAGACAATATAATGGCGCTGTCCAGACTCGATTTTATCAACGAAGGCCAAAATATCATCCTTGCCGGTAATCCTGGGACAGGCAAAACTCACATCGCAATAGCCCTCGCCATTCAGGCTTGCAATATGGATTATACAGTATTATTTACTACCATCCCCAGACTCATTACTCAAATCAATGAAGCCAGATCTGGTAAATTCCTGCGGAGGCTGGAGACCCAATTCCTAAAATATGATCTCGTTGCTGTGATGAATTTGGGTACATCTCTTTTGATAAAAATGCCGCTGAATTACTCTTTACCCATCTTAGTCTCAGGGCAGGTCTAAAGTCTACTATTATTACTACTAATCTTGGCTTTGATCGTTGGACTGAAATATTTGGCGATCAAGTCCTGACTGCTGCTATGGTTGACAGACTCACTCACAAGGCTATTCTTATCAATATGAATGGCCAATCTTTCAGAGTCAAAGAATCAAAAAACTTGATCTAAAATGAAACAA
>JAZGFD010000099.1:0-3863 GCA_036479115.1 Saprospiraceae bacterium
ACTTAAATTCAACATTCTGCATCATTTCATTTTTTCGCTAATTCATGGTTTCTCGAGTGATATGATCATCAGAGAAAATAAAAAATATGTAAAATTCTAAAAATGTGCAGTTTTCTGTCAGACACTAAGTAATCAATTTTGTTATCATGATAGAAAGGCTGAAGGCCTTTAAGCTAAATAGCCAAAGTCAACGACCTTGGTTGAGTGACGATTGTTGTGATTTGGCGACATTTTATGAATGACTTCGCAATGACTTCGCAATGACTTCGCAATGACTTGCAATGACTTGCAATGACTTGCAATGACTTGCAATGACTTGCAATGACTTGCAAATAAATTATCAAAATGTTATTAAAGAACTCCACTAATAAAACATGAAAATAGAAAGCATAGGAAGAAGAAAAATTGAAAATTAATCTCGATAGGGTATATTCACCGCCATATTAAAAGCAATCGCTATGAGAAAAATATATTTTATAACCTTAGGAGTACTTTTTCTATTACAATTAAATGGTCAAAAGTCATTCAAGGGGTTTTTTGATTTTCAATTTAACAAAGAAGGAAAAATCATCCTTGAAGTTACAGATGCCCAACTGGAACAGGAATTTATTTATATCAATTCTCTTTCAGCTGGCATAGGCTCTAATGATATAGGATTAGACAGAGGACAATTAGGCAATAGTAGGATTGTAAAATTTATTAAAGCAGGGAATAAGATATTATTGATAGAACCCAATTATACTTACAGGGCTTTGAGTGATAATGAGTTAGAGCGAAAAGCGATGGAAGAAGCATTTGCTCAGTCGGTAATAGGTGGTTTCACGATCAATAGTACTATAGGGAATATTCATAAGATTGATATTACTGACTTTATTATTAAAGATTCTCATGGTGTGGCAAGAAGGCTTAAAATGTCAAATCAAGGTGTTTATAAACTCGATAAAATGAGATCTGCAATTTGGATAGATCGTACAAAGAGTTTTCCTGATAATTCAGAAATCGAAGCACTTTTGACATTTGGAGGTGAAGGCAAAGGCGAATGGATAAGAAGTGTGGCTCCTGATGCTGATGCTGTCACGGTACGTGTACATCATAGTTTCGTAAGGTTGCCCGATGACAAATTTAAACCCAGAAAGTTTCATCCTTATTCTGGTTTTGGAAGCGTAAATTTTCATGATTATGCCACTCCTATAGAAGAGCCATTGACTAAACGATACATAAGAAAACACAGATTGATAAAAAAGAACCCAGGAGCGGCTGTAAGCGAGGCGGTGAATCCTATAATTTACTACATAGATCCAGGATGTCCCGAGCCAATAAAATCAGCGCTCATGGATGGCGTAGCATGGTGGGATCAGGCTTTTCAGTCAGCTGGTTATGCCCCTAATACTTTTCAAATAAAAGAATTGCCAGCAGGAGCAGACATGCTCGACGTAAGATACAATGTCATACAATGGATACATCGCAGTACCAGAGGATGGTCTTATGGAGCTACAGTGACTGATCCTCGCACAGGGGAGATCATCAAAGGACATGTGTCACTTGGTTCTTTGAGAGTAAGGCAAGATTTTCTCATTGCACAAGGCATCTATAGCCCTTATGGTATATTAGATAATCCTGATGATCAACTAAAAGAACTTGCACTAGCTAGATTACGACAACTGGGTGCTCATGAAGTGGGACATACACTAGGGTTGTCTCATAATTTTGCAGCCAGTATAAACAATAGAGCTTCGGTAATGGACTACCCTCATCCAGTTTTCTCTTTAACAGAAGAGGGAGTGAGTGTAACTGATAGCTATGATGATAAAATTGGCAACTGGGACAAGAAAACAATTGCTTACGGTTATGCAGATTTTGATACTGGTGCAAATGAAAGCACCGAGCTAAAAAAAATGATAGCTAAAACTCAAGCCGAAGGCTACTTATACATAAGCGATAGGGATGCAAGGCCTATAGGAGGAAGTCATGCCCTTGGCCATCTTTGGGATGGTGGAAGTGATGTGGTGGTCGAAATGAATAGGCTTCTGGAGCTCAGAAAAGATGCTTTGTCTAGATTTGGCATATCTAGCATCAAGGAAGGAACACCATTATCAGAACTAGAAAAAGTGCTTGTCCCATTGTATCTTATGCATCGCTATCAGGCAGAAGCTGTGGTAAAGAGAATAGGTGGCATGAACTATCACTACAAAGTAAAAGGAGATGGATATCCTGATGATTTCACAATAGTAAATGCAAAGAAGCAAGGGGAAGTTATAGATGTACTTCTATTTTCATTATCACCTTCCGAATTGACAATACCTAAGAATGTTTTAACAAAATTACATCCACCAGCAATAGGATATTCTCGAGATAGAGAAACATTTATTGGTAGAACTAATCTCGCTTTTGACCCCATTGCTCCTGCCGAAAGTTATGCCTCAGCAATTTTGGGTATGATGCTACACCAAGATAGGTTGACACGTATTCATCGTCAGAATGTATCGTTAGGCAGCTCGATAGAGTTAATTGGTTATCTTACAATGGTAGGTGTAGAGCTTTTTGATAGGAAAGGAAAATCTACCTATGAAAATGCAATAGTAGAATTGGTACAAAAGGCTTTCATGACTTACCTTGTGAAGGTGGCCTTTAATAAAAATATAGATACTCATGTAGTAGCAATAGCTTATGGTGTTTTGAAAGATTTGGAATCATCCTATCTCAATGAGATGATGAAAATCAAATCTCAAAAGTACCATGCTTTGTACCTAAAAAGATTAATCAAATCAGCAGAAACAGGTGATGATGACTTTATGTTGCCTATGAGTAAGCCCCTCCCTCCAGGTTCGCCTATTGGTTGTGGGATGTTTCATTAATAGGTAAGAAAGTAAATGGCGTGATAAGAATAGTATAGCTCAATTTGCTTCCTTGATGGATAAAAATTAAGTAATTACGCAGGTGGGTGCTTTTAAGATAAAATTTGTTACTTTTTTTTTGAAATAAGGCTCATTTTATCAGAATAGCAGAGCTATTTTTATAAAAATGAATTTTAGTTGAACAAGGAGCACATTTATGTTTAGATAAATAAAGAAAATATGATAATCACCATATCCGGTGACATAGGAAGTGGAAAAAGCACAGTAAGCAAACTATTGGTTAAACAACTGGATTATAAGCATCTTTCTATAGGTGGCATACAAAGGCAGATTGCGGAAGAAATGAACCTTACCACACTAGAACTAAATATTCTTTCGGAAAAAAATACTGCTATAGATGATAGAATAGATGCCTATACTAAAGCCCTCAATGATGCACTGGAGAATCACATTGTAGATTCTAGGCTAGCATGGCATTTTATCCCTTCGTCATTTAAAATATACCTCCAATGCAGTACAAAAGAAGCTGCCAGACGTATCTCAATGGATAAGTCCCGATCAGGTGAAATGAGAGAGAAGAATGCCAGCGTAATACTCAATAAAATATTAGACAGAAGAGCCAGTGAAAAAAGAAGGTTTATGCAAAAATATGGTGTGAATTACACCCTTCTGCATCAATATGATCTTGTATTAGACACCACTTTAATTAAGCCCGATTTTGTTTTGGCAGAAGTTTTGAAACATTATGATATTTGGTGCAACTTTTAGCCCTTATTCCCAAACCTTCTATCATTCACACCTTCCCTCATTCCATCTTCATTCTACCATTCTATCATCTACCATTCTATCATTCTATCATTCTACCATTCTATCATTCTATCATTGTATTGTCCTGAAATAGCTTTACACAAAACGAGTAAAAATGACAGGGCAAAAAAAGAGAGTAAAAAATTACCACCGTTACTCGGTTAGTTTAAAACGAAAGGTAGCAAAATCGTATTTATCAGG
>JAZGFD010000100.1:0-3143 GCA_036479115.1 Saprospiraceae bacterium
CAGTTTTCGGTCATCAGGCAAACTTTCTTTTACTTTAAACCAAATATTCCTAATAGGATTGTGGTCTTTTCTTTCAATTGGGTCAATTATTTCTACAGGTCTAAATTCAATAGGCTTTTTATTAAAAAGCATCTTGTACATAAAAGGATTGTCTTTTTTTAGATGTTCCAGTAGCTGTTCTGATGTTTTAAGTTCTTCAGGAGGAGCTACCTTAGGCATGTCCATTTGATGTGTTAAGGGATTGTCATCCAAACAGTGAAAAGAAGAAGCCATATTAAAAATTGGTCTTCCTTTTTGAATTGCAATAACCCTTCGTGTACTAAAACTTCCCCCATCTCTTAACACATCAACATCATAGACTATTGGGGCATTAAGGTTTCCTGGGCGAAGAAAATAACCATGCATTGAATGTAAATAGCGATCATCAGCTACGGTATGCATGGCTGATTGTATGGCTTGAGCCAAGACTTGTCCTCCGAAAACGCGCCCCCATGGGGTTTTATAATTTTGGCCTCTAAATATTCTTTCTTCTATTTTTTCAAGAGTTAATAACTCTAAAAGTTCTGATACTTTCTCCATAATTGCAAAGGTAGCGGTTTGAAAATCACTTTATATATTTTATATACCCAAATGATTAAGAAATACAGTATAGACAAATTATGGGTCTACTCTGGAAACTAACATTTTTCATAAAAAGAATTGTGTTGGATGAAATTTGCATTTTTGGAGATTCGGTGATGCCTGAGTATCAGTGAATTGAGAAAAATGTAAAGTTCGACAAAAGCAACTTTTTTGATTTTGTAAGTTTTCGGAGTGGACTCAATTATAAAGGCATGATAATAAAGAGCATACCTTAAGTCCAATTTGGTTCCATGCAACTCCGGAAAGATTATTTGTTTGTAAAAATTTCGATTCTTCGGTAATTTATGTCTCAAATCGAAGATGTGGCAACATAATCGAGATTCACTAACATATAAAATTAGTTAATAATAGCACTGCTATTAATACAAAAACAGCTTGTTTCTATCAATAAAATTGCAATTTTTAAAAAAAAGAGCCCCACCTGAAGAGTTCCTTTTATTTTATACAAATGACTGTTTTATAGTGATGTACTGTTTTTATAACAGCCTGAAAATCAGAAAAGCGTGTTTTAAAAAAATAAGTTAAGCGGGGTTAAAGAAATATAGGAAATTCGTATCAACACGATATATCTTAATTATTAAATAACAGTTCTATAGAATACCACTTCATTCTAAATAATTAGAACTTAAATTAGAGTTAAATTTAAAACTATGGACTTTTCACTGAGCGAAGAACACTTAATGATCCAAAAATCCGCAAGGGATTTTGCCCAAAAAGAACTAAAACCTGGAGTTATAGAAAGAGATAAAACAATGGCCTACCCTACTGAACAAGTGCAGGTCATGAAAGATTTGGGTTTTATGGGTATGATGGTAGATCCCAAATATAATGGCAGTGGAATGGATACTTTATCCTATGTGATAGCTCTAGAAGAAATATCAAAAATAGACAACTCTTGCTCTGTAATAATGTCGGTAAATAACTCCCTAGTATTGTGGGGATTAGAAAAATATGGGAACGAAGAACAGAAGCAGAAATATGTGACCAAACTGGCTAACGGAGAGATGCTAGGAGCTTTCTGTCTTTCAGAACCAGAAGCAGGGAGCGATGCCACAAGTCAAAGGACTACTGCCGCTCCAAAAAAAGACCACTACATACTCAATGGTACTAAAAACTGGATTACAAATGGCCACAATGCTGATATCTATCTTGTTATAGCTCAGACAGATCACATGCAAGGGCATAGAGGTATATCCGTATTTATAGTAGAAAAAGAATGGGCCGGCGTAACTCAAGGAGAAAAAGAAGATAAACTGGGTATTAGATCATCAGATACATCATCAGTGATGTTTCAAGACGTCATAGTACCAAAGGAAAATCGTATAGGAGAAGATGGATTTGGATTTACATACGCCATGAAAACACTGGATGGGGGAAGGATTGGCATCGCAGCTCAGGCCCTAGGGATAGCCTCAGGTGCTTATGAATTGGCATTGGCATATTCTAAAGAAAGAGTGGCTTTTGGCAAGCCCATTAATAGGCATCAGGCTGTTGCGTTCAAACTCGCTGACATGGCTACTGAGATAGAAGCTGCTAGGATGATGGTATATCGTGCTGCATGGATGAAAGATCAAGGCATGCCTTACGCCACAGCAGCGGCCATGGCCAAACTCTATGCTTCAGAAGTCGCTATGAAACACACCGTAGAAGCGGTTCAAGTACATGGTGGTTATGGATTCGTAAAAGAATATCATGTTGAAAGACTTATGAGAGACGCAAAGATTACTCAAATTTATGAAGGGACTTCTGAAATACAAAGACTGGTAATAAGTAGGAGCGTAACAAAAGGGAATGCTTGGTTACAGACCCAGCCCAATTAGGAGTTTTAAGCACCAAAGAGGTGTCAAACATCATTTTGAAATTGAAGGTTTTGAAAATGGGTTGTGCTATCTGATTTTGAAGAACAATATAAAGCAACTGCTTAAGAAGTATCATTTTTAGCTAAAAAAAAACTCTTTTATCTCTATACTTCGGTAAGTTATATCTCAAACCGAAGATCTGGCAACATATCGAGATTCACTGACACAAAAAATAAATTAGTAATAGCGCTATATTAATATAAAAACAGAGTGTGTCTAACAAGAAAATAACAATTTTTCATCTGCCTGTTTGGCAGACAGATCCCAAATGCACACCACCTGAGTAGTTACTAAAACAAGAAGTGACAACTCCGTATTCGGCTTACCGATAAGCAAAAGCTGAATATTTTGTTGGCTGATCCGGAGGTTTTACTTTCTCATGGAGATTTAAACAAAGTTATTGATGATTATAGAGTGGTACACTTTCATGAGATTATGCACCTGAGGAGGGTCAATATTCATGGCTGGGTTTGATAATTGACATGTTCTTCTTAAATTTTTTATCGTTTTGTGTCAGTTTCTTTTTCTTTTGACCCTTTTTTTAGCTATTCAGCTTAAAGGCTTTCAACGATTCAGAGCCAATTTATAACTCATTGATATAGAGCAAAATATAAACAACTATAAAAAAATAGTTTACAGCTG
>JAZGFD010000101.1:0-17159 GCA_036479115.1 Saprospiraceae bacterium
ATTAGATTCTTATTCTTACGCTTAAAGCCACCCATCCACTAGTGGGTTCATCACTTAAATGTCCTCTGGGACATTTACCCTAAAGGGATCAATCTTCAATCCAGTCGTGCCAGATACAGTACCGCAGTCGGTTTAGCTCATTATTGTTTTTTATTTTTAATGGTATTCGTGAACTCGTTCCTCGTTTCTCAGCCACTCATCTACCTTCTTTAGCTTCGTATAAATACTAGTGCTCTGCCAAGTGTTAAATGATGGGTTGGCTATGAGCATGTTTTGATCCTGAACGAGGCAAAAAACGCAGTCGTAGCATTAGCTATGGCGAGGATTTTTAACAGAAAACGAATAGCTGATTTTGGGGTAAAGTATAACAGTCTTAGTGCCACAAAAAAGAGCCTACTTATAACTTATGCAAAAGAAAAGGCCGGTGTTGAATTAGATGGCGATTCTTTTGTAATAAATTCTGAAACTGACTTCAAAAATGTATTATATGCAATGGATCAAAGGTATTATTACGCAGATATTTATGAAGAAAATAGAGTTGCAAATTCGGTAAGAATAGTTAATGGGCAATAAAATGAAAAACCCACTCATCATATACAAAACAGAAGACGGAAAGGTCAAAATAGAAACACATTTTGAGAATGAGACGGTATGGTTAAATCAGACTCAAATTTCGGACTTGTTTCAAAAAGAAAGAAGTGATATCACCAAACACATTAGCAATATATTTAAGGATGGAGAATTGCTTGAAAAAAGCAATGTGCAAAAATTGCACATTAGTGGTTCACAGCAGACGTCAAAATTGACAAAAAAAGTCGCCATGAACTTCCACAATTACTTTCAGGACTTCAATACATTTTTGAGACCCCGTCGTTAAACGAGCAAGTGTTTAAAATTTTGGAGAATAAGGTTTTAGGTGGCAAGAAAAGAACAGGGAATTAAAAGATTATATTTTGAAATATGGTAGAAACAAAAACTAATACTACCCAAAATTGGCTCCACCTGATTGGTTGCCAATTTTGTAAAAATTTAATTTAAAACTGATGCTGACTACTCCATTTCAACAACACCAATTATCAATAGTTTTATGGGTCCACAATCTTGATACTATAATAATGGTTAGTAATCCACATACCATGGCTAATGTTCTGAATGGAAACAAAACATTGCCATCTACCATCATAGGGTATTCAATAAATGGAGGTATGCCTAATGTAGAATCACCACCACCAAATCTTAAAAATGCAGCCACAGCAAAGCCACTAGCTGCGCCATATACATTGGCTTTAGGATCAAATAAAGCACAAACCAAAGCTGGGAAAAGAAGGCAATACACAAAATCACTGCACAAAAACCAAAGCTCATATACGCTTTCAATATTAAGCGCCAAAACTGTAGCCGCTGCGCCTATTATCCAGATGCATCGCTTCAAAACTTTGGCAAGATTACTAGGTGAAATATCGGGTTTTATAAGAGGCCGATAAACGTTCCAGCTCGTCATTGAAGCCGCTGAAAGAATTGATGAATCTACAGAAGACATGACAGCAGCAGCAATAGCTCCCAGCCCTATTGCTCCTATAAGAGGTGGAGTAAGGTGCCGCATCACATGGGGTAATATGCTTGAAGAGCTGTTAGGTATTGGAAGGCCAAGAGCGGCCCAGTCTGTCACTGTACCTATCATGCCTATCATCGAAGCAGGGATTGCAGCCAATATACAAACAAAGCCAGCAATAAGAGATAATTTAACAGCAGTGTTACCATCTTTAGCTGACAGTACTCTTTGAAAATACACTTGCCATGGAATACCCCCAAACATTAAGAGCAAAGCGTAATCCCACCACTGCCAATAGTAATCACCGAGAGCAGATTTTGAAGGTAATAAGGTAGCCAATGCACCCATTTTCTCTTTATATAAAATCCAAGTATTGTTAAAACCGCCTAAATGATCAACAGCAAAGGGTAGGACTAAAATGAGTCCAACAAACAATAAAACCAATTGTAGCATATCAGTAATTGCCACTGCCCAAAGTCCTCCAATGGCAGTATATGCTATTGCAATAAAGGCCGAAATTACTATCGCAGCTTGGAGGTCAATGCCTAAAATAATTCCAAATGTGGTACCCAATGCTGTAAGAATAGCTGCTGACCAAAATATTTCGCCACTTAATGCAGGTAAAAATAAAACGGAAGCCATCTGCTTACCAAATTTCTCCTCAAGAGGATCAAGCATTGTTTTATATCCTGCATCCCTCATCTTTCGAGCAAAAAATAAGCCGCCAATAATTAAACTCATAGCATATCCCCAAGGTGCCTGTACCCAAATTAATCCATAACCACTATCAAATGTATATTCTGCTGTGCCATTAATAAACCCTCCGCCAATCCAAGTGGCACTCATTGTGAAAATTGCTAATGAAAGCGGTATTTTCCTTCCTGCTAAAAGCACCTCATTGACATCTGAATCAGACTTTCGGGCAGCTGCATAAATGCCAAAGCCTATAATACCGATATAGAACAAACCCACTAAAAGTAGGCTTGTCCATGATACATCCGCATCAGTAAAATAAAAGATATATATGGTAGACAATGACAACACTACAGTCATTCCGATTATACTCCGAATTGTCTTTTTGTCTAATATCATAAATTTCATGTACACAGGCTCCCCAAAATAGATTATTTTAACATTTTTATTTTCTTGATCTCCCAATTATACCCATCGCTTTTGGGTTTTGAGAAATTTTGACTAGATTATTTTTTTTACAAATAAAAAAATGAACACTGCCAGACTGCCATTGACACGATTCTCTCTCTCTTGGAGATTTCATCTCCCCTCTGCGAGATCATTCGTTCATTTATCATGTGGAATAAAGTCACTAAATGTTACTTTATAATGAAAGCCAGAACATCAATCGTGGGCGAGCAAGCAAAGCAAAGTTATGTCATAAATTTCTAACGCAGATTATGAAGAAAAAAAGAACTGACAGGAAACCTAAAATGCATTTGTGAAGGAAATGTCGAGTGCAATTCAATTTGTCGTTTTTGCAAAGAGGACAGGAGCCCTTTTGCTGAATATCACTTAATGAGTAGACTTTATTCGACCTTTTGAATAATACCCCAAATGTCACTAATAACTAATAATATTTTGAAAAAAAAGAATATATTCATTTCCCTTTTCTTGGCATGGTTAGTCCATATTTTTACTGCTTCTGGTATTGTGACAGGGTTTCTTGCTTTGATTGCTACCAAAAATCACGATTGGAAGATGGCTATGTTTTGGCTTGTTATTGCTTTAATTATTGATGGTATAGATGGTTTTTTTGCCCGATTGATTAAAGCCGAAGAAAATCTGCCTTTTATGAAAGGCAAAAATATTGACCATGTGGTAGACTTTGTTAATTATGCCTTCATCCCAGCTTTCATGTTTTATGAAATGTCTTTTGTAGATGATACGTGGAACCTTCCTCTAACTTTCCTTATTTTATTGGTTTCTGCCCTTTATTATGGCCGGGCAAATATGGTTACTCATGATAATTATTTTATTGGGTTTCCTGTGCTATGGAATATGGTTTTGTTCTATTATATTTTTATAACTAAGTATGAATCATACCATTACATATGGATAACACTTTTAATATCAATTTTACATTTTGTTCCTATTAAAATGGCTTATCCAAGTCAAAATAGTAAAAACATAATTCCTACTATGATCATCTTTTGTATTTTTGTCTTTACAATTTGCGCGGCTATTTACTACTACCCTATCAAGCCATTTGCATTACAAATTTCTGCTTATGTCGTACTTGGATATTTTTCTATTCTTTGTGTTCATGACACCTGGATCTCTCAAAAGAAAAGCTGATTAGACAATAAAAAACATTGCTTTCTAACTAAATTTACGATCAGAATAAATAGTGTCTGAACGAAAAATTATCAAAATTAGCAATAGGTTACTTTGACTAGCTCTGCATAAACACATCGACAAACTCTGTATAAAACATTTAGCGATATTCTTTTTTTTTAAGTCGCTGATACTCAGGCATCACCGAATCTCAAAAAACTAAATTCTTACCCATAATATTCTATTTCATAAAATTCGACCGTTTCCCTTCAGGCACTATATATTTTGCTATTGAAGAAAATGATGTCAAATTCACAATTGAAATGCATTTGAATGCTCGATGCTGTACTACCAATAAAATATTAAACAATTTTCATTCGGCCAGCATCCCAATTTATTATCTTATTATTAAAATAACTTTCATTAGTAGCCAGAGAAGGTCCTGCTGCTCTGAGGCCAAAGGTTCCATTTTCTACAATTTTTGAACTTTTTCGTATTGCTTTGGCAAAATTTTTCCAATGGTCCAAATGGTCACTATAACCCTCTGGGGCTAAATACTCTAATTTTTTAGGCTCGATAACTTTGGCTCTCTGATCACTTTTATAATGATCTTCGTACCATTTTTTAAATAGACCTTTTTGCGTCTTACTAAATGTCATAAAAGAGTCATAACCTTTATATCTTGGTTGGTCATCCAGACCTGCTTTTTCTATCTGTATACTTCTCCCTCCTACGGTCATTACACCTTCTGTGCCTATTAACCTGGCTCTTGATCCTCCTCCTGACCCATCAGCAAAGTTTACTCTCATCTGAACATTAAAAGCAGGATGAGATGATTGAGCTCCATAATCATACAAACCCAAAGTTACGTCAGGTACATCTCTTCCATCTTTCCAGTATCTCAAGCCACCGGTAGCATATATTTTTTCAGGCCCGATAGAACCTGTTATAACATGTAAAGTAGAAAATAAATGAACGAACAAATCCCCAGCTACTCCTGTACCATAATCTTTATAATTTCTCCATCTAAAAAAGCGATTTTCATCATAATTCACTTTTGGGGCATCACCTAAATATTCATTCCACATTACGGCTTCAGCACTTGCATCAGTAGGTACAGAATATTGCCATGCTCCTACCGCTGAGCTCCTGTCATAAGTAATATCTGCCATGATTAAGTCTCCTATTGTGCCACTTTGATAAAGCTCTTTGGCTTTTTCTACTATAATAGAGCTCACTCTTTGGCTACCTATTATGAGGGGTTGCCTGCTTTTTTTTTCGGACTTTATAACAGCATGACCTTCCTTAAGATGATGCACCATTGGTTTTTCACAATATACTGCCTTCCCTGCTTCTAAAGCGGAGATAGTGATATGATCGTGCCAATGATCAGAAGTAGCGATGCATACAGCATCAACATCACTTCTTTCTAAAATCTTTTTATAATCTCTAGTAGTAAAAATACTTCCATAATCTTCATTCATTTTTTTCAGCCTTCCTTCGTATAAGTCACATGCCGCTACCACCTTGACCCCATTGACTTTAGAAGCCGTTCTGGCATTGATCTGCCCTTGAATACCACAACCTATTATTGCCAATTGAATCTGATCATTTGTATCGAATAAGTTATTTTCAATTGATAGTTGGTCAGAATTTAGAATAATCGGGTTATGATTTTTTTTTCGCATTCCACTCAATACCAATCCTCCTATAGATATCTTTTTTATAAATTGTCGTCTTTTTGAAGTTCCCATGAATTAATTATTTATTGAATCCTAAATTATCAAATTATTGTCAAACTTTCACCTTTAAGAAAAATTAAAATTAGAATAAACAATTCTCTAACAATTTCTACATACATTAGAAATCACAAAACCGAAAAATGACAAATAAGATAAAAATACAGCTTGCCGCGATGATGTTCCTACAATTTGTCGTATGGGGTGCCTGGTATTCTACAATGGGAGCTTACTTAGGAAAAATTGGTTTCTCAGGTTTAAATATAGGAGCTGCTTACAGCACAATAAATTGGGGAGCTATTGTCTCTCCTTTTATAGTGGGCATGATCGCTGATAAATATTTCTCAGCTCAAAAAGTAATGGGTATTATACATATTGTAGGCGCCTCACTTCTATGGTATGTAGCTGCTCAAGCTGATCCCTCTACTTTCTTCTGGACACTTTTGGTATATGGTGTTATTTACATGCCCACATTAGCACTAGCAAATACTGTGAGTTTTAACCAAATGAAAGAACCAGAAAAAGAGTTTCCCTTCATTAGAGTATTTGGGACTATTGGGTGGATTGTTATTGGTCTTCTGATCAGCTATTTAAATTATGATGAATCAGCAATGCAGTTTCGAGTGGCTGCTGGACTTTCTTTCATATTGGGTATTTATTGTTTTTTCCTGCCTGATACGCCTCCTAAATCAAAAGGTAAAAAGACTTCTATTTCTCAAGTATTCGGATTGGATGCTTTAAGTATGCTCAAAGATTCTAATTTTTCGATTTTTCTTTTTTGTTCTTTCTTAATCTCTATTCCTTTGGCATTTTATTTCAGTCTAACTGGCCTTTTCCTAGGTGACCTTGGATTTGAGAATATTTCAAGTACTATGACTTTAGGACAGGCATCTGAGATCATTTTTATGCTTCTTATGCCATTGTTTTTTACCAGACTTGGAATTAAAAAAATGTTACTTATAGGCATGCTAGCATGGATGGCTCGATATGCCCTTTTCATGTTTGGAAATAATGGGGATATGGCTTCTATGTTGTATATGGGTATATTGCTTCATGGCATTTGTTATGACTTCTTTTTCGTAACAGGTCAAATTTATGTAGATAATGCTGCTCCTAAAGAGATGCAGGCAAGTGCCCAAGGGTTAATAACACTCGTAACTTACGGCTTTGGCATGTTGATTGGAAGTTGGTCATCTGGATGGTTTACAGATTATTATACCAATGCTGACAATGTTCATCTATGGCAAAGTATATGGTTAGTGCCAGCCATTATGGCATTGGTAGCAGCTTTGGCTTTAATGTTCTTTTTTAAAGATGTGAAGTTAGAGAAATCAGGTAATTAAAAACTATCTGTACGGCGTACTACACCTCCATGAAATTTTGAGGCAGGAATCCGTCCAGTTTTGAGATTTTAGTACCCTGAATATTATTGATCACTTGAGCAAGCCATTTTCTTGGGTTAATATTGTGAATACTGCATGTAGTGAAGAAGGTATTCGTCATAGCTTTATGCTGAGCATCATCATGTGATCCTACAAAAAAGGTAACGACTCAAGTGGAGCCCATTTTGGATAAAAAGACTATTTTTCTGCTATTTTTTCTACTATATTTCTGCTATATTTCTACTATATTTCTACTATATTTCTACTATATTTCTACTATATTTCTACTATATTTTTCGCCATAGCGCTATATCTTAAAAATTAAGCTTTCTCTGGTAAAAAAAATAGCAATATTTTACCTCAAAAGCGCCGCCTGAATAGTTGCCAAATAAATAATTTTTTCGGATTAGTCTCAAAACAAATCAATCTCAAAACTTAGGAGGAGACAACTTGGTTAAGACTTCTAAACTTAGGAGCCAAAAGATGGACAGTTATGAATGGATAGATAAGGGAGTATTGAATTTGATGCTATCTGAATCATTGGTAAAAGAATGAAAAATATGGTCAATAGAAGATGTGCAACTATGAGGGCTATTGGAATTAGACCCAAAATGGAATTAGAAAAGCCCACTAGAACCACCATCTGAAATGCACCCTAATATCTTGGCCTTATATTAGTTGACTTGACCTTCTATATTGTATAGGTGTTATGCAGTATTTATCAAAAAATAATGAAGCAAACTGGGCTGCATTCTCAAAACCTACGACATAAGCGATCTGCTCATTAGTAAAGTCAGTAGTTTTTAAAAGGGATTGTGATTTTTTAAGCTTAACTATCCTCAGCAAATAAGCAGGAGATAAGTTTATCAATGCTTTTACAATTCGATCAAATTGTGATCTTAAATCTATACTGTGCTGTCTTGCATCGCCGATTTCTGTCATGTTTTTCTGCATTTTCTATTATTGTTTAAATGCGGAGTCTTTATCCTATTTTTTAATATCCGTATTGATATGAACACTAAGATGTATCATTCTCACTTTTTTTCTTAATGTAATTGTCCGAATGCTGGGGATTAATGTACGACTGGTCGTCGTTAATGTTCAAATTTAAGGTTTCTTGACCTATATCATCATTTCTAAATAGTGTCTGAACGGAAACTGTCGAAGTATATGAAATTGAATATTTTGGATGAGAATTTAATTTTTTGATATTCGTTGGTGCCTGAGTATCAGCGAGTTGAAAAAAATAAAATATCGCCAAAAGAACTATTTCTAATTTTGATGAGTTTTTGTTCAGACACTAAATAGCCGTCGATAAAGTTTTAGAATGGTCGGAGTTTTAGAATGGATCATTTGGAGATTTTGCTCCAAAAATGATCCATCCGGTATTGTTTTCAATTGGTATTTAGTCACAATACGATTCGAAATTTACAAACTTTATTAAGCAAACTTCTATGGTTTTTGGTGAATGAAGTCTAAATCTGCATGAAGTATGCTTTTTATTTGGTAAAGCTATAAATCAATAGTATGACAAGTAAAAATCATATAACTTTGAGTCCTCTCCGAAAACTCACAAAATTGAAATAGTTTACTTCGACAAATTCTGCATAAATTTTTTGGCACACTTTACATTTTTCTCAATTTGCTGATTCTCAAGCATCACTGAACCTCCTAAAATGCAAATTTCATCCAAAACGATTCTTTTTATGAAAAATGTTAGTTTCCAGAGTAGGCTCAACTTTCGAAATTGTAAACACGAATAAATATGTCAAATATTTCTACTATAATAGTGGAAGATGAGCCCATTATTGCAGCTGATCTTGAAAACCAACTAAAAAAATTAGGCTTTGAAGTATATGCTATTTTTGAAGACGGTAATGATGTTATAGATTATCTTAAAAATAGTATGCATCCTGATGTTCTTCTTATGGACATACAACTAGAGGGAGAATTAGATGGCATCGAAACAGCCATGATTGTTAATAAAAAGTTCCAACTTCCTATCATCTTCATCACTTCTAATACAGATAGCACTTCTTTTCGAAGGGCTAAACTGACTCATCCCAGTGCATTCCTCTCAAAACCTTTTAGAATTAAGGATATTACTAATGCAATAGAACTGGCCTTAGAATCACCTATAGCTACACCTTCACATGACATTGAGTTTATGGCTGACAGGGTATTTATAAAATCTAAAGATAGCTTAGACCGAGTGATGTATGATAGTATTCTTTATGTAGAAGCTGAAGGAGCTTACACTAAGATTGTCACAAAAGAAAGAGATTTTATCATTTGTCAAACTCTAGGAAAAACTGAAGAAAGACTTTGGGTTAGCCATATTTCAAAAGTGCATCGATCATTTTTGGTCAATCTAAAACAAGTAACCCAAATTACTGATGGGTACTTAATAGGATCAAATTTTAAAGTCCCAATGAGCAAAACTTATAAGGAAGATATTTTAAAATTATTTAAGAGAATATGAAAATTCTAGAATACAACTAATGAGTACTTATAGACTACTTAATTTTTTGTGGTTTTGGCTATCATGCCACTTTCTCTTTGGGCAAGTAAATTCTCTGAATTTCAATCTGGATTCTTTAACATTCACAGAACATGCCTTTTTTGGATATGAGAGTTATAAAATTTATAATGAGATTTTTGTTGTAGAAGACACAAATCAGAATTTTTGCTTAAAAAATATATCACAATTAGAAAATGAATTTGTGAGGAATGATCCCTCATTTGTGGTGAAGAAGAACACAATTTATTGGTTAAGGCTGGACATTTATTCTGAGGTTGAAAGAACCGTATTGTTAGAAGCAGGTAAAGAAAGAATATCAACCTGGAAAGAGGTTGATTTCTATTTGATTAAGCAAGATAGTTTGATCCACAAAGGGAAAACTGGGACTGGGCGAAGCCACCATGAAAAAGATATTCGCAACGCCTTTAATTTATTCAGATTACTTCTTCCTCAAGGTCACTCGACCCTTTATATAAAGATGAAGGGGCTTTCTATGATGAAAGACCATCCCAAATGGAAGAACAGATATAAAAACACCAAATCAGAAATAGCCTTATACCTACACAAAGAGGCGTCTTATTTCGCATTAAATGGATATGAATTTAAGGGGAAATATGGCAACCCTAAAAGAGGTTTTATTTTTTCACACAATTATTTTAAGCAGTCCCTTGAGGTTTTAGATGATTCCAATGGTACATTATCATTGAATGAAGTAATAAAAAGATGGGATGATGAATATCATTACAAGATATCAGATTATCCTGACCCTGGTAAGGTATATTGGTTAAGATTTAAAGTAATAGGAACGGAAGTTGGGCCATCTACTCATTTAATGGGTTTGAATACAGGCACTCATTGGAATTTTGGGAAGATGAAAATTTACACGATAGATCAACAGGAAAAAATAAGCACACAGTTAACAGGACGCAACCAAGCCCTATCACAAAAAACTTTTGAAAGCAATTGGAACCTCTTCGAAGTAAAAGCGAAACCAAGAGATACTACTACAGTGTATATGAGATTATCAAATGCAGGAAAATGCTTTGTGCCTGAAATAGCAATGTCCCATATTGATCAATCTACATTCTGGCCCAGAATCTTTAATATTAAAATGATTTATGGAGCATTCTTTGGAATTCTTTGCGTACAAGCCTTCTACTTTTTAATTCTTGGTTTTATAGAAAAAGAACAGCTTCATTTTTGGTTTGTTTGTATGATCTTAGGTTTTGGTCTTGCTTTAGCTTTTGTAGGAGGGGATCTTAACTTTTTTATCTTTTCGCAATATGAAGAGTATCATCCTTGGCTTACAGGTTTAGGGGTCTTTATGATGGTTTTGGGGCTTTTCAAATACTTACATCTTTTTCTTTCCCTTGAAGATTATTTCCAATTCAAAACGAGTAAATTAATAAATCCATTGATCATTGTACACGGGTTTATTTGTATTCTTTTTTCAATTTGCTTAGAATCAATAGGTGGTAATATAGCTGTATATGAATACTATTTTAAATTATTATTTGCTTCTGTTATTTTTAACTTCTTAATCGGTATTACATTTGGAATAATTGTCTGGTTCAAGGGCAGTACAGATGCTAAATTTTTTGTGGGTGCTTTTGCTGCGCTAATACTTATCCTGATTGTGAGATTGGCATTTGCATTTGAATCTTTTCAAGGAGATGGAGGGTTTCAACAAGATACAATTTCCATAGGCCTATACATTCACTACATCTTGTTTGTAGGAATAGTTTTAACCATTATTCTTCTTGGATTTAGTAATGGCTATCGTCTCAATCGATTAAAACTAGCTCAGCGATCAGCCATAATAAGAATAGAAGAAAGCAAAAAAAGAAACGAGCTATTGAGGCTGAAAAATGACGATATTGAAAAAAGAGCAAAAGAAAAAGAATTCCTTCTAAAAGAAGTGCATCATCGGGTAAAAAACAACTTACAAATACTTTCTAGCTTACTCAGTTTACAGTCAGACAGTCAAGACGATAAAGCAATCACAAACGCATTGCAAGAAAGTAAAAATAGAGTGGAAGCCATAGGTTTAATCCATCAGCATTTATATACATATGATCAAGTAGATGCTATAGACATGCAAAACTATATTGATGAATTGTGTGTTTATCTTTCCGATTCTTTGGTCGGCAGTAATTTCAATTTACAATTTCTTCCCTCTATACAAATAAAAAAGGCACATGTTAACACAGCCATACCTATAGGGTTGATTATCAATGAGTTAGTAACAAATTCTTTGAAATATGCATTCGTTAATAGGACCAATGGAAAAATCAATATCTCGTTAAAACTAAATCATGCGGGGCAATTACATTTAGAAATATCTGATAATGGGTTAGGAATGGCAATCGGGCATGAAAATAGAGAGCGTGTCAATTTTGGGTCTCGTTTAGTAGAAATATTATCGAAAAAATTAAAAGGAAAAATTAATATTTCAAAAGAGGATGGATACAAGACAACTTTGATATTCAACAGGTTTACACTGGTTAAAGAATAGATAACATGAGGTATAAAAAGAGTAACTCAGTTGGTATCAATTTTAGCTAATAATATATTTTATCATTACACTTCGGCAATTCATATCTCAAATCGAAGATATGGCAACTTAATCGAGATTCACTAACATACAAAACAAGTTTGTAGTAGTACTGCTTTTAATACAAAAATAGCATGTGTCTAGCAATAAAATAACAATTTTTTACCTTCCTGATTGGCATACAGATCTCAAAAGCACACTACCTCAGTAGTCACATTGCGGTAATGATTTCACTCTTATTCACAAATAATAACAAGTACCTTATCTCAATAATAGAAAAATGAAATTAACAGTCTATAGCTAGTTTTGCAGTAACGTCTTTAGTATCAAAGTTATGATCGAAGAAAAAAACTCAAAATTGGAGTTTATGAAGATTAATGCAGGCCAGTTAAGTTATTTTGTTCTCAGAATTATTACGTTTAATGTCTTATTTTGTGAATTATGAAGGATATCCTCAAAAAAATTGGCCCAGGTCTACTATTTGCCAGTTCATCCATTGGCACATCACATTTGGTTTTATCCACACGAGCTGGTGCACATCACGGCTTGGTATATCTGTGGATAATTATCCTATGCCTCTTAATAAAATATCCATTTTTCGAGTTTGCACCACGCTATGTAAGTGCCACAGGGCACAGTCTGCTAAGGGGTTATAAAAAACAAGGAAAGTGGGCCATATTAATGTTTATGCTAATCATAGGCATAAGCATGTTTGCCGTAGTAGGAGCTGTGGGGGCGGTATCAGCTGGTATACTGAGCACCATGTTAAATTTTAATATTCCTATGCCATATCTCTTGGGTGGATTATTAGTATTGACTGCTTTGTTGTTACTGGTAGGAGGATATAAAGCTCTGGATATTTTTATAAAATGGTTATCGGCACTGCTTTTTATATCAGTTGCTATAGCATTTATCGCAGTGCTTTTCAATGGTCCAGTTGAGCCTGTGTCTGATTTTGTTGCACCTCCTATATTAAAGGGTGCAGGTTTGGCGCTTCTAATTAGTTTGCTGGGCTGGATGCCAACTGGTATGGAGGCTTCTGCCATGCATAGTTTTTGGGTACTCGAAAAAGAAAAAGTATCGGGATTAAAAGCAAATCTGAGAGAAACACTTTTTGATTTCAAATTGGGATATTGGATGACAGTGATTTTAGCATTGATGTTTGCCTTAATAGGGGCTTTTACTGTATTTGGATCAGGAAATTTACTCGAAGGTAGTTCAACAGATATTTCCAATCAGCTTTTGCAAATTTTTGTTAAAAATATCGGCCCTTGGTCATACCCATTGATCGTAATAGCAGCTTTTGGAACAATATATGGCACATTGATCACAGCCTGGGATGCATTTAGTCGAGGGTTTGTTAGAAGCCTGAGAGCTTTAAAATATGAAACCATTGATAAATCTGAAGAGCAAGAATTATTTCTTGAAAAATTCTATCCCATCACAATGATCATTATAGGTATAGGAGGTTTTCTTCTTTTTATTCTTTCGTCCTCTAATATGATAAAACTTTTAGAAGGGGCGACAATATTTTCATTTCTTGCTGGTCCTGTTATTGCTTATCTCAATCTCAAATCAATCCAAGGTGATGATATCCCCGAAGATCATAATCCACCGCAATGGATGATTGTTTTAGCATGGGTTGGTATTATTTCTATGCTTGCTTTTGCTCTATACTATCTTTACACATTGATGATACATGGTAGTGTGGGGCATTAAGGAATTGCAATAAAAAAATTCGTTTTGCAATGATTGCCAAAAGATTTGTTAAGAGCTTGTCGAAGCAAACTTTTTTGGTTTTGTAAGTTATCGAAGTGGCCTCAATATTGAGCACCTACAAAACTAGCTGATGTGTAGCGGAAAAAGAGCTTTTTTTTGTCAAAAATTATACCACCTAAGAAGTTACAGCTTGAACTAAACAGAAGATAAGGATTATAAAGTCCAATAATAATTGGACTATACACATTTATTTCAAACCCATTACTCGGCAACCAGTTAAGTAAGGATTGTCAAATTCTACCATATCACCTTCATCCTTTCCAGGAATAGGAAAAAGCCTAGCTGAAAGAATTTTAGAACCATATTTTTGGCTCAATGATGCCAAATCACGATACAATCCTTCGATGACAGATATGGGAGTATTGCCCTGTATAGGCACCACGTCCAAACCTGTGCCTGATACAGCTGAAAAGAGTAGCAATTCTTCTACCGTATATCTTTCTTCTGTGGCTCTTTGTGCCAGTACCATATCCTCGATTACAGGAAGCATCAGTCCAGAATAGCCACAAGTTTTAAACTCTAATGATTTTAATACATCTGTAATCAATGCACAGGCACTCAAAGTAGAAGCACATCCAAAAGGTACTTGAGTTAATTTTTCAATGGCAGCACCAATGCTCGCATCTAATCCAGGGGCTGTGGATACATCTATGCCATTATAGATAAAATTAGTATGTTTTGATATCGCTTCACTAATTTTTATTATTGGCTTACTTGCCTTATTGAGATGTTTGTACATTGATTTTTTGGCATCTAGCCACATCACATTTTCTAACGCTTCACTAAAAATATTTGCTGATTCTAATCCAATACCAAATGCTTTTGGTCCTTCATGATATGCAGTTGGAAAATATGGAACACCTGGAGGACAATTGGCCGATACTGTATACCTAAAGTTTGCCTCTCCGCCTTTGCTGTTTTGTGCTAGCATATGACAAATATTTGCTGCCATTTTCATAGAATGGTTATGAAGGCCAATATCCGCAGATGCAATAGATGTATGAAAACTCAAAGAAGAGGTGCTACTCATCAATTCCTGTATCCAATCCAAAGATTCCGGGGCATAAGTATCAGGAGAAAAAAGATCGCCTATGGCCCACATCATCTGATGCTCATTACATAAATCGTCAAATATTTGGAGCTGTTTTATGTGTTTTTGATTGAGACTTCCCGTATTTATCTTATAATAATGAGGTAAAGCTATCCTAGTCGTTTGAACCTGATAACCTTCATTTTCAAAAATTTTTTTTGTATTTATCAAAAATGAAATAGCCTTTTTAAATGGTTCAATATCGCTATGTGACTTGACATTAGCCCCTGCTGTAACCGTACGTATTCTGAAATTAATTGACTCCATTCACAAATATGGTTAAAAAGATAATTATCCACTTAGTCCAGTTATAAAAATCTATATTCAATCTTTTAATCAAATTCCTCACAAACATCTATATTGATTTCTTTTCAGATCATATATTTCTTTACATTTCTAAAATTCTAATTCACAAATGGAGCAAAGAGCAGTTGGGATATTAGTGCTTTGTGCTGTTTTAGCAGGTCTTAGTGGCATATTAATCAAGATGATGCCTACTATGAACGCCTCAAATATTGGAGGCCTTAGGATGGCACTTCCTGTGATAGGATTCGGGCTTTATTTGAAGCTTCAACGTATTCAAATTTTCAGAAGAAATTATAAAAAAATGATCTTCGCATCAGGGTTGAATGCATTTCGATTGTATTTTTACTTCATTGCTTATATCTATACATCTGTAGGGAGCGCAGCAATATTATTCTATTGTTTTCCGATTTTTGTGGCCCTTATGGGGCATTGGTTTCTAGAAGAAAGAATGTCTCGATCACAATGGATGTTTTTGTTTCTGGCTTTTTGTGGGCTTATTGTAGCATATTCCCATCAGTCATTCTCCTTTGACAATTCTGATTTTATAGGCATGTCATCTGCATTGGTTGCAGGATTGGGGTATGCCGTTACGGTTGTTCTTTTTAAGTCAGAATCACAAAATTATAATTCTTCTGAGATGGTTTTTTATCAAAATCTTGTGGGTATGTTCATTTTCATGCCATTCTTGATAAAAGATTATGAGGCCATCTCAAGTCATGATATTTGGTTTTGTCTTATTTATACTTTCGTTGTTGGTTTTGTGGTGTTTAAATTATTTTTTATTGGCTTAAAATATCTTGACGCTTCTATTGCATCTTCTATTATGTATTTGGAAATTGTGAGCGCAATATTCTTCAGCTATATATTTCTTGGAGAAAAATTAAGTAGTAATATGATATTAGGAGGAGCAATGATTGTGATAAGCAGCTTTATGATTAATCGGCTGAGAACTATTAAAGATTAATTTGAGCTTTCGGTATATGGAAATCATGTTAGCATTCCATATCTGTTCAATATTTCAATGATTATATGATTATATCGATTTTCTCTTGATTCTGAGCTTAAGCTAATTTATATACGCTGGGATCATTGCTCTCTTCAAATTTTCTTAACCCCATAAATGCAGTATAAATTAGTAGTTACAAGATTAATTCATTTCCATTACATCAATTTTTCAAATGCCTTCAATTGTATGTTAAATTCTTCCAATAAATCTTGGTTGACAATTCCTTTTTCTATATCAAAATTATCATAAAATGACGGTAAAGAAAAATGCACTATTTCGCCCACACCCATAAACTCAAATCTGCCGATGGCATTACCAAGTACTGTCTTTCCCCCTCGTTTGCCAGGAGAAGTAGCCATTAGAAACATAGGCTTATTAGCCCATAGGTTTTTTCCTGCTCTAGTGGCCCAATCAAAAATGTTTTTGAAAGCTACAGTAAACCCTCCATTGTGTTCGGCAAAAGAAAGTATAATTCCATCACTTTTGTTAATATGCTTTCTGAATAAGTTTGCCTCATTCGGGATACCATCTTTCTCCTCTCTATCAATACCATATATTGGCATTTCAAAATCATTGAGATCTATCAAATTAATTTTTACGTCATCTAATTGTGTGCTTGCCCATGTTGCTAATTTTTTATTGATGGATTTTCTGCTATTACTTGCTCCAAAAGCTAAAATATTTCTTGGCATTCTTATCTATTTTGTTCCTAATAAAAGTGCACATTAAATGTAAAATCGTTGTGATTGTTTATTTAATATCTAGATATTTCATTTTACAAGTTACAAAAGGCTAATTATGAGCTCACTCCGGGAACACACAAAATCAAAAAAGTTTCTTTTGGCGATCTTTATATTTTTTTTAATTAGCTGATACTCAGGCATCACCGAATCTCAATAAATGTAAATCTCATCCAAAACAACTCATTTTGTGAAAAATGT
>JAZGFD010000102.1:0-12216 GCA_036479115.1 Saprospiraceae bacterium
GCTCAAGGAGCAACAGGTCTGAAAGGCTCAACAGGAGCAAAGGGTGCAACAGGAAGTCAAGGATCAACTGGTGCAAAGGGTGCAACAGGAAGTAAAGGATCAACTGGTGCTCAAGGAGCCACTGGAATGAAAGGATCAACTGGAGCTCAAGGATCAACTGGATTAAAAGGATCAACTGGTGCTCAAGGAGCAACAGGTATTCAAGGGCCAGCAGGGGTTGCGGGACCAATAGGAAAGAAGGGAGAAATGGGTAATTCTGGTACAGACGGAGTAGCAGGGCCAGCAGGTTCAATGGGTTCAGCTGGTGAAAATGGAACTCATTGTTGGGATACTAATGGAAATGGAGTGAATGATATGGAAGAAGATATTAATGAAGACGGCATATGGAACACATTGGATTGTAAAGGCGAATGTTCATGTGATTATGAAATACAATTTCAAAATAATGGTCACACGAAATCTTTACATTCAGGAGTTGATACTGCGAAATTGACAATTAATGATAAAAAATCTCTTGTCAAACTAGAAAATGATTTGAATGATCAGAAAATTGAAATTGAGCTGTTGAAAAAAGAATTGAAAGAGTATAAGGCTTTGATAGAGAAGCTTATATTATTGACGAATAATGACCAAAAGTAATTTGAAGTATGAAAAGAATGTTTGCTAAAATAGCGAAAAGGTTATTTCTACTTATTGTATTACAATTAGGTAGTAATGGTCTTTCATGGAGTAATTCAGTCACAATATATGCTCCTAATGGAGGCTCATCATACTCATGGTTAAAAAATGGTCATGGTATTTCAGGTGCTCACTCTTCTAAATATGTTGCCAAAAGCCCCGGCGTTTATTCTGCAAGATTTACGGCCTCTGATGGATGTAGTCAAGAATCGGAATTGTTCATTCTTGTTGACAATTGTAAAGATGGGGAGCATGTAGACCTTATTTTGTCTTTACCTGATGGGGATGAATCTGTAACATGGTCATCTGGAGGATATAAAAATAAAGAACAGGTGACATCTAGGAATCAAGCCAAACGGTATACGGCTTTGGTTAGATCTGATGGGGGAGAATGTACACAGCACTATGCATTCACTGTTAAAAACTTTAATGCTAGTTGTGAAGGCGATTCAGGAAACGGAGAAGATTGTTTTGTTGAATTTAACTATAACACGTTTGAATCAGGATGGGGTCTATGGAATGATGGGGGAGATGATGTATATAGATCAACCTATGCCTTTAATGGAAGTAGATATAACATTAGGCTGAGAGACAACTCTCAATCACAATCTAGCATGGAAACAAATAGGCTAAGTTTTAATTCGATTTCAGATGTTAAAGTTGATTTTGAATATAAAACTCTTGGATTTTCAAACGGAGAAGATTTTTTTCTTGAGTATTCAACTGACAATGGGTATACCTGGAAAAATGCTAAATCTTGGAGAAAAGGAGAAGATTTTTATAACGATACTCACAATCTAGCATCTGTGAAATTTTCTGCGCCTTTCACTAATGAGACAAGACTTAGAATAAGGTGTGATGCTTCTAGCAACAACGATGAATTATACATTGACAATGTTAAAATTAGCAAATGTAAATCATCATATATTGATGAAGATGAGCCTGATAATGTGAAAACTGCTAGTAAAAAAGTTAGTGAAAAAATGGGTGAAATTAGGTTGTTTGATTATCAATTTAAAGTTTCTCCTAATCCAGCTGTTGATTTTATTGATGTGACTTTTGAGCAAAATATTTCACAAAAAGTGAAGATTCATTTGTATAGTATGAATGGAGCATTAGTAGTTTCAACAAGTATGAATCTGAATATTGACACGCAAACCTCTCTTAACACATCATCTTTGAGTGGCGGTGTGTACTTATTAAAAATCATAGGAGAAAGAGGAGTATTATCTACTAAAATAATAGTGCTGGCTAAATAGTGGCTGAACGAACAATTATTAATATGATCATTTTGTAAAAAAAATATTAGTAACTACTCAGGGGGTGTGCTTTTTATAGCCAAAATTGGTTCCACCTGAGTAGTTACAAATATAGTTCTCATTCAGTTTCTAAATAATACACATTTTTCACTGGTAAAACGAGGTAGACCATTGCTCATTTACCTTGTTTAACTGGTTGTATACTTTAGAATAAAAAATAGCTATAACTACGGCTATTGGTCAAGGGTCATCTGTTATTGTGGTTTGCTAACTCGGAGGAATTCCCTTTGCCTTTTGGGGTGGTTCTTTCTTTCCTTTTTCAGACTCAAAAAAACCTCAAACTCAACCCAGCAATTAACACATTACAGCGCATTAAAGAGGCTTGATAACCAATGGCGGCGACTTTGAATCTCCCAAAGAATTTTATCACTCTGTAAGCTACATAGTGGTTGAACGAGAACTATCATTTTTAAGTAACTACAAAGATGAGCGCTTTTAATGCAAAAATATTTAATTTTTCACCGGATAAAACTCATTTCAGATGGCAATCGAAGATATGACGACATAATCAAGACTCATTAACGCATGAAATAAGTTTATTATAGCAGGACTATTGAATCGAAAATAGCTGAAATATGGTAGCAAAGAACTTTCTTTTAGCCAAAATTGATACTGACTGAGTAGTTACATTTTTAATTTTTATGAGTTTTCGTTCAGACATTACATCCATGTCAAACAGAAACAGGGAGTGTATTACAACCTGTATATTGCGTCATCCTTTTTGGGATGCTATTATACCATATTGTGATTAGCGGAGAGGGAAACTTGATGTTGATTGATTAAAATATCAGATAAATGACAGCGGATAAATTACCCGTAATGCCTAAATGGAAAATATTATTGAGTCTCCGTTCTTTTATGAAGAACCCTATACCAATGATAGATGAGTCCATACAAAAACATGGCGACTCTTACATTACCTACCCTGGTGGAAAAAATAAAACTATAATTACTCGTGATCCTGGATTAATAAAGCATGTAATGCAAAAAAATCATTCTAATTATGAGAAATCTGTAATACAAACTGATCTTTTATCAAAATACATTGGCAAGGGACTATTAACTATTAATGGTTCCTACTGGTTAAAGCAAAGAAGGGTAATCCAACCTGGATTTCATAAGAAAAAATTGAATGCTCTTGTGGCCATAATGAATAAAGCCATCATCGAATATTGTAATGAGTTAGAACAACAAATAGTTGTCAACCCAGAAGTAGACATGGCAGAAGAGATGACTAAAATTACCCTTCATGTAGTGTCGAAAAGCCTATTTAGTACTGGAATTGATAGAAAAGATACAAATTATCTTGGCAATAGCATTACAAAACTTCAATATGCTATTATAAAGGACATAAGAATGCCATTTCTTAAATGGTGGAGGTCATTAATTGGATATACTAAGGCTTCAATTCAGCTGGCAGCTGAGACGCAGCAAATGCTCATGAAAATAATTGAAGCTCGCAAAGAAGCTATAGAAAGACCTGATGATTTGCTTGAAATGTTGCTGAACGTGAGATATGAAGATACAGGAAAACCTATGACCGATCAGCAGGTCTTAGAAGAATCTCTTGTTCTCTTTGTAGCCGGCCACGAAACATCGGCAAATGCAATGACTTGGATGCATTATTTATTGGATGATCATCCTGAGGAAAAAGCCATTATTCTCAATGAAATAAAGGAAAATGAAAATCTGCAACTCAATATAGATTTTGTAATGCAGATGAAGCATATATCACATGCAATATCTGAATCAATGAGGCTCTATCCTCCAGCGTGGATTACTGATAGAGTAGCTTTGGCTGCTGATGAATATCAAGGAATTATTATTAACAAAGGGGATATTGTAGCACCTTATATTTTTGGCGCACACAGAGATGAACGTAAGTGGAACAAACCTGGTGAATTCATCCCGGATAGATTTAAAAAAGAAAACATAAAAAAGATGGATCCATACTCTTATTTCCCATTTGGAGGTGGCCCAAGATTGTGCATTGGTCAACAGTTTGCCCTGATAGAAATGCAGTTGATAATTTATCACCTTTACAGGAAATTTGACTTTAAATTAGTGCCAAACCAGAGTATTGAGATGCAACCTTTGGTGACACTTAGGCCCAGAAACGGTATCAAAATGAACATCAAAAAGCGATAAATTTGGTTGTTGCTTTCTACGTAGCCCTCTTTTTTTTATTTTCCACTTGATTTGCAACATCTTGGGTTTGGTACCTCATACATTTTTTGAATTTTAAATCCTTGAGCCATCCTGAAAACAGATAATTGTCACAAAATGAATTATTCTAGATGATAATATCATTTTTTGAGATTTGTTGATGCCTGATTATCAACAGATTGAAAAAGAGGATAAGATTACTAAAAGTTTTTTGCCTCACTTGCCGAAGTGAAGATTTTAGATTTTTTATGTTTTTGAAGTGGGCTCAACCCTTGTAAGTTTCATTATATAATCAATTTGTGTATCTGTACCTAAAAGGAAGGAGTGAGTATCAAATATCTCGAATCCCATATGCTTATAAAACCCAATAGCATTTTCATTTTTACTCCACACTCCCAGCCATAGATACGAAGAATTCCATTCTTGAGATTTGTTAATCGAAAATGAGATAAATTCCTTTCCCAAACCTGATCTTTGTATACTTTGATCTACATATATTCTTTCTATTTCTACGGCATTGCAATCCAAAATTTCTGTCTGAGCTGTTTTTCTATTGAGCTTTAAATACCCACAAATACCATTGTTATTCTTCATCAAATAAAAGTGAGAATTTGAATTTTCAAATTCATTTATTAATTGTAAGTCACTTAGGTCATTTAATAAATAGCGTTTCATATTCTCAGAAGTATTGTACACACTATAAGTATTAGTAAAAGTAGTCCTGATATGATCAAATAATTCGGTTAAATCTTCTGGATTAACAGGCCTTATATCCATGTTTATCTATTTCTTCCTAATTGTTCATGGCTTGCTACCCACTCATCTGCTAAGATGGCAGCGCTCAGTGAAAGTTCGCCACATAGTACGGTAGCAGCTACAATTTCAGCAAATTTATTTACTTTTCCATCACCGTAGCAATCCATTATCTCGAGGCATTCACGTTGTGTCGGCAGGGATGTGCCTCCGCCATAAGTGGCAACAATAAGGGATGGAATAGTAATAGAAAAATAATAATCACCATTGTCCAAAATCTCTGGATAAATGATAGCTGCACTACTCTCGGCCACATTGGCCACGTCTTGTCCACAAGCAATAAACATAGCCGTAATGGCATTGGCAGAATGTGCTCCGTTATTTATTGACCCTGATAAGAGCGCTCCGGTTGTACTGAGTCCTCTTTGATAAGCCATTGCTTTGGCATCTACTCTGAAATTTTCTTTTATTAATTTATGAGGAATAATAATTTCAGCGACTACGCGCTTTCCCCTGGTTTTAATATAATTAATGTAGGAATGTTTCTTATCCGTGTCAAAATTAGCCGCCAAAGAAAATTTTTCTAGTTTCTTAGGTTTCTTAGTTAATATCCAGTTGCAAGCCTCTCTAGTTGCTTTAGTCACCATGTTTTGACCTGCGGCATCTCCTGTAGAATAACTGAACCTAAGCCATATCATTTTTGATGCTGTATACTGTTCTATTTCTATAAGTTTTACAATGCTCGATGTGTTTTCGCTGATTTCTTTGATTTTTTTATAATGCTCTTTTATCCATAACCCAAAGTCACGTGCATAGCGTGCATCTTCAAATACAAAAACTGGGGCCCTATTCATTTTATCTTCTATAACCGTAGTTTTTACACCTCCCAGAGCAGAACAAAGTTTCATCCCTCTATTGTAACTTGCCACCAATGTGCCTTCCGTAGTAGCCATCGGAATTAAAAATTGTCCTTTGGCATGTTCTCCATTTACAAGTAAGGGGCCTGCAAGACCTATAGGAACTTGGGCTACACCAATAAAATTTTCAATATTCCCCTCGGTTACTTGAGGATTAAAAGAATATTTATGAAGATGAAAAGCACCTTTGTTCGTCTGCTTGGCTAAAAATATTTGTCGTTTCGAAATAATATCTTCAGTATAATCATCTTTTTTATTGCGAGGTATCTTCATTTTATTTTTCTTGAAACGGGCATGAGAATATAGTAAAGTAACGCTCTTTGATCAAACTATTTTTCATTTAAGTTAAGCCAACTTCTCACGTGGTGTGCTTTTGAGAGAAAAAAGTGCTATTTTTTTATTAAAGGAAGCTATATTCCTCTTAATAGCAGCGCTATTGAGAGCGGAATAGCTGATGTGTAGCAAAAAAAGAGTTTTTTAGCCAAAATTGATACCAACTGAGTGGTTACAATATTCTTTTTGAAATGTCTCTTTATCGGGGTGCTCTTCCTGATCATTTACATATTGAATATCTTGATCGCGATGTGAGCGACTATCAACAAAACAACTTTTTCTAAAAATCCACGAGAAATAACTGGGTGTAATTCAAAAGGTTGCGTAAAGGCCTAATAATTATGTGATATTCTGAAAAAGGCAACCTGATCTCTTTGCGAAAACCACAAATTGAATTGCACCCAAATAATCCCACAAAATAATTGCTATTTAGTAACTACTCAGGAGGGTGCTTTTGAGACCTGTCTTCCAAACGGGCAGGTAAAAATTTGTTATTTTTTTTGTTAGACGAGGTACATTTTTATCAGAATAGCAGAGCTATTGTTATAAAAATAGTCGAAGAATAATGAAAAAAGAAATTTTTTAGTCAAAATTGACTCCACCAGAGTAGTTACTCTATTTATTCTCTAAAGAGCAAACTAAATTAATATAGAGCGATGTATAAGCTTAAACTATATTTGCACCGATTAGTTAATCATGTTAATGTTAGAAGAGAAAGAGTTAAAAAAGAAAAGTGAAAAGAAAAATTGGAAATCTTTATTTTGGGTTTTCGAATACATCATTCCGTACAAGTGGTATTTCATTGCTGCTGTTATCATTTTAGGTATTGGAAGTTTACTATTTTTAGTAATTCCGGAATTGGCAGGTGAAATGGTAAATGTGGCAACTGGAAAGAACCCTAAATATGGACTTGATTTAACGCAGTTAGGTATTGTGATTTTCGTGGTACTGGCAGTTAGGTCTGTTATATCTTTTGTTATTGTAGTTCTTTTTGCCAATGTATCAGAACGTGGTATGGCCGATCTCCGAAAAGCTTTGTATGATAAACTCATTACCCAATCAGTTGGCTTTTTTGAAAGCCAAAGAATAGGTGAGTTGTCAAGTAGAATAACGGCAGATGTGGAGCAATTACAGTCTGTTTTTTCAATGACTTTAGCAGAATTTATTAGACAAGGCACTATCCTTATTGTGGGTATTGGTGTCCTTGCATACCTCATGCCTGATTTGTTTTTGATCATGCTTTTTACCATTCCCGTTGTTGTCATTTTAGCCATTTATTTTGGTAGATATATTCGTAAATTTTCCAAAAAAAGACAGGATCAATTGGCTGATACAAACACGATTGTTGAAGAAACTTTCCAAAATTTTAGTGTTGTTAAATCTTTTACCAATGAACTTTATGAATCTATTAGATATCAAAATTCATTAAAAAAAATGGTAAGCATATCCCTTGAATATGCAAAAGTAAGAGGCTTATTTTTTGCCTTTTTGGTATTTCTAATGTTCGGAGGCATATTGTTCATTTTGTGGCAAGGAGCATTCATGGTACAAAGAGGAGAAATGGATTCTGGAAACCTGCTTTCATTTGTGATCTATACCGTGATGATAGGTGGGGCTATTGCAAGTTTGGGCACCTTGTATACCACTATAGCTGGAGCCCTTGGAGCCACTGAAAGGGTAAAAGAGATCATGTCTAGAGATACTGAAATAGACATCAACTCTCAAGTTAATAACTGTAATATCTCAGGAGACATACGATTTGACAATGTTTCTTTTTACTATCCCAGCAGAACAGAAGTAACTGTTCTACATGATGTCACATTAGATCTTAAAGAAGGTAATAAGATTGCTTTAGTCGGTCAAAGTGGCAGCGGAAAATCGACTTTAGTAAAACTACTTATGAGATTTTATGAACCTACTCAAGGCAGTATTTCAATATCAAAAAAACTTCTAGAGAATTACCCTTTAAATGAATTGAGAGCAAGTGTTGGAATTGTACCTCAAGAAGTAATTCTTTTTGGCGGTACAATTAGAGAAAATATCCTTTACGGAAACCCAAAAGCAACAGAAGATCAAGTGATAGCAGCTGCGAAAAAATCAAATTGCCTTGAGTTTATTCACTCATTTCCGGATGGATTTGATACAATAGTAGGGGAGAGAGGAATCAAACTTTCAGGAGGACAAAAGCAACGGGTTGCCATTGCAAGAACCGTACTTAAAGACCCTAAAATTTTGATTTTGGATGAAGCAACAAGTTCTTTAGACGCAGAATCTGAAAGATTGGTTCAGGAAGCACTAGACCTGCTGATGGAAGGGCGTACATCCATCATCATCGCTCATAGGTTAGCAACTATCAAGAATGTAGATTGTATCTATGTACTTGATCAAGGGAGGATAAAAGAGCAGGGTACTCACAATGCACTTATAGAAAATGAAAATGGAATTTATAAAAAATTGGCAAAATTACAGTTTGATATTACATAAATTCAAACATTCTTGATTAGCCTTCAAAAATATAACACTTTTAGCCTCAAACATTATTGTGAGGAATTACACATCATCCATAATGAAAGAAATTTATTAGAATTACTTCCATTTATATCACCACCTTTAATTATTGGCGGAGGCAGCAATATTTTATTAACTCAGGATCACATCGCTCCAGTTTTAATCAATGAAATTAAAGGCAAGAAAATTGTAAAAGCAGACAGTGATTCTCTAGTTGTGAAATTGGGAAGTGGAGAAAATTGGCATGAAGTTGTATTATGGGCTATAGAAAATGACTTGGGTGGGATAGAAAACCTCAGTCTTATTCCTGGAAAATGTGGCGCTGCTCCAATTCAGAATATTGGAGCCTATGGTGTAGAAATAAAAGATGTATTTGTAAGGCTAGATGCGATAGATTTACAGTCGGGGAAAAAATGCTATTTTGACAAAATCGAATGTAATTTTGGGTACCGTGATAGCATTTTTAAAAGTGTTGAAAAGGGAAGATATTTTATTCTACATGTCTACCTTAGGCTCAATTTGCCACCCTATCACAAATACATGGTAAACTATGGTAAAGTATTGGAAATACTAGAAGAAAATAACATCATAAACCCGAGCATAAGAGATATTTCAAACACTATCATTTCAATAAGAAAAAGCAAACTTCCTGATCCGAAACTTTTACCTAATTGTGGGTCTTTTTTTAAGAATCCTATCATCCCATTAAAAAAGTTTGAAGAGCTCAAATTAAAACACCCTGATATGCCGTGGTATTCACATGACGAAGGATGGATTAAAGTGCCTGCTGGATGGCTCATTGAGCAATGTGGATGGAAAGGAAAAATAAAAAATGGAGTGGGGTGTCACAAAGATCATGCACTGGTGATATGCAATTATAGTGCAGAATACGGCAGGCAAATAGAACGCTATTATTTGGAATTAATTGACTCTGTATCAATGAAGTATGAAATAGAATTAACGCCGGAAGTAAACATTTGGTAAAATTAAAAAAATGTGAAAATCTTGATTTTTTGAAACATTATGAAGATAAAAGTACGTTGATATAGCAAATGAATATCTTATGAGAATTATACCTGTACTTATCATTCTATTAATAAATATATCGCTTCTAGCTCAACAAATTCCGATGAACAAAACAGTAACTATTACTGCTAAATCTGAAATGAATGTGAATCCTGATCAGGTAGTCTATAGCATAAATATCAATCAAAAAAGAAAATCTTTTGAAGAAGCTTATGATGCCCTTGACAAGGAGATCAACAATGCCATTGATATGTTTTTAAAAGAGAAAATCGACAAGGATCAAATAAAGACAGTTGCTTACAACGTGCAGAAAAACTATCGCTGGACGAAAGGGAAAAGAAGTGATGATGGATTTGTGGCGACATCTAGATTAGAGGCTAAAAATAAACTTGATACAAGAAAAATCAATAAAGTGATTTCCAGATTTGCTAAAGGTTCTCCTGATCTTACCCTGAATATCGGCTTCTCAATATCTGATGACCTCATGGAAGAATCAAATGAAAAACTTCTGACTAAGACAATAAAACGGGCTCAAAAGAAAGCACGCCGAATATGTGATGCTCTAGGAAAGAAAGTTGATGATATTGTTTCTGTAGAATATAATGAAGGTGGAGGCCAACGGCCAGTATATTACCAACAAAACATGATGAAATCACGATCAATGGATGAAAGTGAAAGTCATTATGGTGCAATAGAGAATGTGAAAGAAGTCAAAATAAATTTGAGCGTACATACTGTTTGGGCTATTCTTTAGCTGTCTTTTTTCTTATGATCTTTGTATCTTGAGCTGGGTCACCTACAGGGTACTCATATGCCTTGCCTTTACGACCAAAAACACTAAATCTCACATAGCGCTTAGGATGTAATCGTAAGTCTTGAAGAAATAGATTCATGTTGTTATAAAGACCATCATCATTTAAGAATTTGCCTATGGTGCCTTTGCCTTTATCCATATTGGTAAGCATTGTATCAATTTTGGAAAAAGTGCCATTGACTTGGGCTACACTGCCTTGCAAGTCAAAAAGTAATGCATTGGTATTAGCAAATGTTTCTTCTGTTTTATTGATTGTTTTACCTAGGTCAGCAGTGGCTACTTGATCGGTGATTTTTGCTACATTATTCATAATGTATTTAATCTCACCACTACTTTGTTGCAAACTTTCCGTGATGGAAGCAAAATTAGCAATAGTAGTTTGCAGATCAGTATAAGTAGCCTTTGTAAACCGATCCATTGTAGCTGTAAGAGAAGCTAAATTTTGCATCGATGTTTCCATATTCCTTATTCCCTTTGCCAATGAATTATTAGCATCTTTTCCATTTGCCGCAATCAATATACTGTCTACTATTCCACCTATTTCATCTTTAAATATTGCAAGATGACTTTTTAACTCATTTTTTGGCAATATTGTTTCTAATATTCCCCTAGAGGCACTTACCATTCTACCACCATCACTGAGGCAATCTGATTCACATAAATTTTTAAATTTTAGAATTATTTTCTTTGACCCCACAAGACTATTAGAAGTGCTTAACATAGCTGTGGTTAATTTGGGAAAGCGATAATCGCCTTCTATCTCAAATGATACAACCATAGAATTAACATCGTCAGGATTCAAAACTATTTTTTGAATAGAGCCCACAGGAAAGCCATTAATTTCTACTGGCCCAGCTACTTCAAGGCCTTCCACATTAGAATATACAACAGAATAAGTACTCACCTTATTGAGTATGTTTTTTCCTTTTAGGTATTGATAACCCCATAGGGAAAGTGCTATTACTATTACTGAAAGTAAACCAAGTTTTAATTCTCGGGACATATTTAGAACATTATTTTGTACAATAAATTTCGAGTCGCAAGATAAGATTATTGTGTCTTAACGGCTTGTTAAATGACTATGATTAAGCGACACATATTATCATTTATACCCAAATGTTGAGCAAATTTTATTTTGTCAATCTATAAAGTGATGAAAACCAAGAGAATAAGAAAGAGAAAACTAAGTACTTAATATCTTGTGTAACCAGATAGATTTGTCATCATTTTTGATCAAAAATACTGCCAAATCACTACAATCACTACTTAATCAAGGGGAATGCCCTTGGCTATTCAGGTTAAAAATTTTCATCCTTTTTATGATGAGTATAATTTTGAGTCCACTGTGAAAAACAAACAAAGTCAAAAAAGAGGTCTTTAGCGTACTTTACATTTTTCTCAATTCGCTGACATTACCCCAACTTGAGCATATATAAAATAACTACCTGATACACAGCACTTTACATCAATGGTACACAACATATTTTTTTGTTGTTTTTGGTAATTTCTTTATTCCCATAATAATGTAGATATGTGCTACTGACTCTTCAGGTGTTGAAGTTTTTCTGATATGAATCCCAAGTTGTGAGACCGTCGAGGGTATGGTATTCGCAATCCTCGCTCATTACTCTTGGTGTATCAGAAATTAAGTAATGGTGCATTTAGACGACGTTATTTTTCTTCTGGTAAAGGCGGGAAAACC
>JAZGFD010000103.1:0-2234 GCA_036479115.1 Saprospiraceae bacterium
GCTCGTCACATCCTGGGGCTGGAGAAGGTCCCAAGGGTTGGGCTGTTCGCCCATTAAAGTGGCACGCGAGCTGGGTTCAGAACGTCGCAAGACAGTTCGGTCTCTATCTGTTGTGGGCGTTGGAATATTGAGAAGATCTGTCTCTAGTACGAGAGGACCGGGATGGACGCACCTCTAGTGTATCTGTTGTGCCGCCAGGTGCATTGCAGAGTAGCTATGTGCGGAATGGATAAGCGCTGAAAGCATCTAAGCGCGAAGCCAACTTCGAGATGAGTATTCCTTTTTAAGGGTCGTGGAAGATTACCACGTTGATAGGCTATAGGTCTAAGGCTGGTGACAGCCTAAGCCGAGTAGTACTAATTACCCAAAAACTTTCTAATCCTTTTACTTATGATTCAATTAATTCCTACTTACATCCTAATCAATGTTTATGAATGAATGAACATTAAACAAGAATTATAAAAATTTATGGTGGTTATTGCGAGGGGGTACACCTCTTACCATCTCGAACAGAGAAGTTAAGCCCCTCAGCGCCGATGGTACTACTAAGGTGGGAGAGTAGGTCACTGCCATTTTTTATTAAAGCCTTCAATTGTGGAGGCTTTTTTTTTAACTTTAATGAATTTTCTTTTCTTTAGTCAGGGCAAACGCATCAAAGTTAAGGATTCAGCAGTTCTTTAAGATATCCTGTGTTAATGGCAGTCTTGATTTGTTTTTTCTTCTTACTCATTTTGCCTTTTTTTTTGAACTAGTGCTCTGTCAACTAAGATATGTCGGGTAAAGTCGTTGAAGTTTTATCTGTGCATCTTTAGGAGTAAATTGCCAATCTACTGCCTTTTGTTTTTTATTTCTGATTTCATTCCAAACTTTCACTTCTTTTTTAAGATGTTGGGCATTTTTTATTCTGTTTTTTAAGCCATAGCGATTCAAACTCTTAATTCACATTCTGCAATATTTAACCACGTGCCATGTACTTGTGTTCGTACCACTTCTATTTTTTTTATTATTTCTCGGGCTCTTTGGGCTGGCAGGATTTCATATATGGCACTTAATTTATGGGCACTTAACTCAACTTGAAAATTAATATTTTTAAAGGTCAGACAATCAACGAGTTGCATTTTTTGTTTTTACTTTTGGGTCACCACTTTTTCTTTTCTTACAAAAGGTCGATCTTTGTATGCTAGTACACTAAAGACTGATTTTTGATATATAGTTGGTCTTGTACACAGTTTAATATAAAGCATTTGTTCCTTGTTGTCTTTGATCACAACAGTAGAGGATTGCATACTTCTCATTTTATTTACTACTTGATAAGCTAGAATGCCTAACCATATGTGAGGTTCTATATACTTATCCTTTTGATGATATATGGGTCTTATGTCTAAGTCTGTTTTCAAGCATCTAAATACAGATTCTACATCCCTTGTAAGATTATAGATGTCCCAGATTTGATTTTCTTTAATCACATTATCAGTATATCTTAAAAAATACTGACCTTTTGGTTTTCCCTTTTTTTTGGTTCTTTTCCATTTCAGATCTGTAACTATGATCTCGTTGTCTGTGATGAATTTGGGTACATCTCTTTTGATAAAAATGCCGCTGAATTACTCTTTACGCATCTTAGCCTCAGGGCAGGTCTAAAGTCTACTATTATTACTACTAATCTTGGCTTTAATCGTTGGACTGAAATATTTGGCGATCAAGTCCTGACTGCTACTATGGTTGACAGACTCACTCACAAGGCTATTCTTATCAATATGAATGGCCAATCTTTCAGAGTCAAAGAATCAAAAAACTTGATCTAAAATGAAACAATATTCATTTTTTATCTCCATTTTTAACCTCTATACTGGTATCCTTTTCAATGAGAGAGTGGTATCCTTTTCAATGAGAATCTACAGAAGCCATTTGGATAGAAAATTGGGTCAATACCAAGTATCCCCAAGCGGTACACATTCTGGATTTTTTTCATGCAATAAAACATATAGCAGGCTATTTAGAAATTCAATATGACTCTGAAGAAAAACAAAACATGGTTGAATATTGGGGACACCTGTTAAAACATGAAGGCCCTAAAACTTTAAAAGAACATCTCCAAAAAGAGAAAACCACAAATGAAAATCAAAAGGCATCTAAGAAGATATTAGAGAGATATTTAAAAGACAACGAGTACAGAATGCAATATCCTACATATATCTTACAAGGCTATATGATTGGATCGGGAGCAATCGAAT
>JAZGFD010000104.1:0-29768 GCA_036479115.1 Saprospiraceae bacterium
TAGTAACCCAGAGTTGAACCTGAAGGGTTCATATAATTATAAAAAATAGTCGATAATTGGTACATACGACCTCGACAGGGTCTAATTTTTTCAATAGAATAAAAACCTACGAATATTAAATCCCACAGGATTTGTTTTTGAGATTGTTGGTTTGGAATAAATCGGATTAATATTCTTCGTCATTAAATACATATAGGGTTTGTATATATGAATCTGTAGGGTTCTTATGTTTATAGAATATGAACACATTTGTATTTGCGACCCCGTTGGGGTCGTACTCCTAGATTTCATCTTTAACCTATAAATGTTAAATCCCTACAGGATTTAAAGATCGGTTCTGAATGTGCTATTAGAATGGCCAAGGTCAAGGTTAAAATATCTGGCATGTTTAAATCAGGCGAACACGTCTTCTGTACCCTAAGGCCTGTTTGTGATACTTTGAGAACAAGTAATCTCAATATCACTCAACTATGATGCAATTAGTCCAAACTTAATCCTCTATTAATGGTACCTGTGTAGTCACAAAAAAACCTTGTCAAACCTAAATTGATATACCTGAAAAAATACATTTTTCTATTTATACATCCAGATGTGCTATTTCAATGACCTCTCCAAGTGACATATCATGCAAATACTCATTGCCTATTCTTACCCTTACTAATCTCAAAGTAGGAAAGCCTACAGCGGCTGTCATTTTTCGTACTTGCCTAAATTTTCCTTCTCTTATGGTGATACTGGCCCAGGAAGTAGGCCCATGACGCTCATCTCTTATCTTCCATCCATTTGGTAAGTTCGGTGATTCTCTTAATATTTGAGCCAAGCAGGGTAGGGTCGTATATTTTTTTCCCTCAAAGCCTATTTCCACTCCCTTTTGTAAAGTAGCAATGGCTTCTTGACTTATTATTCCATCTACTTGAACGTAATATTCCTTTTCTACTTTTGTACTCAATATGTTATAGCTTACCTGTCCATCAGTGGTGAGTAGTAGTAATCCTTCAGAATTTTCATCCAATCTTCCAATAGCCATTGTATGAGGAGGAAAATTATATAACGCTCCTAGGAGTTTCTTCTTTCTTTTTTGCTCATATATGAATTGCGACAGATATCGCGGAGGTTTGTATAATTTGAAATGCCTGTGTGATACCATCAATGGTAATAAAAATTATGAGTGGTTAATTGCTTTATTCTTTGACTTCTTACTTTAGATAAGAGGCATTATAGCTTTATTGTTCTTTTTATTCGGGTAATATTTCTTTTATCTTTCTCAACCAGTTTTTATACATCACACCTTCTATTTCCTCATGAGAAAAACCTCTTTCTTTTAATAAAGTAGGAATTTTTTGTAAATCAGCAATGGTGTCCAAATCAGAAGGACCTTGCTCGGTACCAAAACCTCCGTCGAGGTCAGTCCCAATGGCTACATGATTGGCATTTCCTGCTATTTGGCATATATGCTCCATGTGATTCATCATGTCATTGAGGGTCACTGATGTATTTGAAGGATGGGATATAGCCCTCTGCCAATTGGGCACCATCATCCACGCATCTAAAGGCAACCCGATGATGGCATCTCTTTCTATGAGTGCTTTGATTTGCTCATCGGTAAATTGGCGGTTGTGATCCACTAGAGAACGGCAATTGTTGTGGCTGGCCCATACAGGCCCCTTGTATAATTCTAGAGCCTCCCAGAATGCGGAGTCACATAGATGAGTAGCATCCAAAACGATACCCAACTCGTCCATTTTGTACAATAATTCTTTTCCCTTGGTACTTAGTGGCGCGTCACTATCCGTACCATAAGCGTAAGTACCTGGGCCATAATGTGCTGGCCCTATAGCTCTAAGGCCTTGATTATATCTTTCATACAAATGATCAAAAGTAACTAGAGAATCCGCGCCTTCTAGTGAAAGAATAAAACCCATTGGGTCATTTTTAAAGGTGGGTTTATTGTCTGCAAAATATTGTAAATCTGATAATTGTTTTATCTGCACTAGGTGACCATGCTTTTCCATTTCTTTGTACCATGCCAATTGAGCCGAGGTCATTCCCCATGCCTGTTCAGGACTGTTCCAACCACCCGATGGGTGATCAGGTTTAGCATATCGAGCTATGAGGGTAGCTATACATAACTTGATATTTCCTGCCTTCATTGATGGAAAAGAAACGGTATTATTTCCTCGATCTGGAAGATCTGTCATGCCTTCTTCTGAGGTTCTTATATCTTTTACTGTCCATCTGAGATCCCGATTCCACTCCATCGCATTCATACTCAGATCAAGATGCCCATCTATAACTATGTAGGGTTTTTCAGATGACATTATTATTTTTTTTAGTAAAATTGAAATATACCATTCGCATTTATAGATTCGGCAAATTTGCCCAAATATTCGAGCATAATAGGGTTAAGGTTTTAGATTTCGACTCTAAGAGGAGGGGAAATAACTATCAGCTACTTGTGAAAAATAATCTAAAATCGGAAACTCTATTTGTGGTAAGGATAGAAGAAAGAGGTCGTTAAATCCTATATCTTCAATAAAAACAAAGCCTCAATCTCCACAGGAATATTATCAGGTAAGGTACCCATACCTACTGCACTTCTCACTCCCACACCATGCTCTTCGCCCCAAATGTCTAAGAATAATTCACTACAACCATTGATAACATATGGATGTTTTTCAAAATCAGATCTTGCATTTACCATTCCCAAAACTTTTACAACTCTTTCTATACGATTAAGACTTCCTAAATGATGGAATAGGGTAGCAAGGATAGTAAGGCCTACTTGTCTGGCAGCCAGCTTACCTTCTTCTATATTCAAATCAGTCCCTATTTGACCTTTGATCAGAGTCTCATCCACATTAAGAGGCCCATGACCTGATACGTATACATTATTTTTTATTTGCAGAAAAGGTTTATATACACCTAATGGTTTGGGAGGCGGCGGAAGTGTTAATCCTAGTTTTTCAAAATTTCTATCTGCTGTCATTATATAAATTGGTTTAATATTAATACACCTACAATACCAGCTACGGATACTATTGTTTCCATCACTGACCATGTTTTTAAAGTGTCAACTACTGTCATATTAAAATATTCTTTGAATAACCAAAAGCCTGCATCATTGACATGAGAAAACATTAAGCTTCCTGCACCAGTGGCTAGTACCATGAGATTGGGATTGGCTCCAGTGAGCGGAATCAAAGGGGCTACAATACCTGCACTTGTAAGCCCAGCCACTGTAGCAGAACCGACACATACCCTGATAATAGCTGCTATGCCCCATGCTAATATAAGTGGTGATATGGACATTGCTTGAAATTGCTCACCTATGTACAGACTTACTTCACTTACTACTAATATTTCTTTAAGCGCTCCAGCACCAGCTATAATAAGCAAGATCATGGCTATGTCTTTTATGGCATATACAAACAAATTTGATACTTTTTTTATGGTTTTTCCTTGTCTTATTCCTAAAGTATATATCGCTACCAATATGGTAATGACCATGGCAATTACTGGGTCACCAATAAAGTTTATCAAAGTAAGAAAAGAATGGTCATTTTCAAGAAATATTTTACACAAAGCAGAACCTGCTAAAAGGACTATTGGCAATAAAGCTGTGAATAATGATATAGTCAACCCCGGCATTTCATCATCACGAAACTTTTTATCATTATAAAAAGATTTTAAGGGTTTTGGATTGTATTTTTTTAAAGTCCTAGAAAATACAGGCCCTCCTAAAATAATGGCAGGTATGGCTACTATTAAGCCATAAAGCAATGTAAGACCCATGTCAGCGCCGTAGCTTCCAACCAGTGCAGTTGGAGCAGGATGAGGAGGCAAATATCCATGAGTTACGCTTAGTGCAGCTAACATAGGCAAACCCACATAAAGTAATGGCAACCGTGTGGTAGCTGCTACTGTAAATACCAATGGCAAGAGTATCACAAAGCCTACCGAGTAAAACATGGGTATGCCTACCACAAATCCTGTTAGAACCAATGCCCACTGCATATATTTTTCTGGGAAAGCACTGATCAAACTATCAGAAATGCGTTGTGCTGCCCCGCTTTCAGCTACGAGTTTACCCAGCATGGCACCTAGACCTAATATGATAACTAAAAAGCCTATAGTCCCACCTATCCCTTTTTGTATTGCTCCACTTATTGATTCTACAGGTATGCCCAAGGCCAGCCCTAGTCCAATAGAAACAATAATGAAAGAGATAAAGGTGTCAAGTTTAAAATATCCTAAAAGGATTACAAGTACTAATATTCCAATAAGCACAATAACTAAAGACATCAGAAATTGTTTCTTTATGTTAAAAAATGTTGAATGTACAAATTGTAAATGAGTACTGCTGTATGGTACAATATTTTACTATAATAGAGTATATACTGGTTAAACGAACACGCATTTAAATTGAGCCCACTCTGAAAACAGATAATTTTCACAAAATGAATTATTATAGATGAGCCTACTCTGGAAACTTACATTTTTCAAAAAAGAATCGTCTTGGATGAAATTTGCATTTGTAGAAATTCGGTGATGCCTGAGTATCAGGGAGTTGAGAAAAATGTAAAGTTCGCAAAAGCTTTATGCAGAGCTTGCCGAAGTGTTTATGCAGAACTTTTCGAAGTAAACTTTTTTTGATTTTTTGAGTTTATAGGGTGGACTCTAGTGCTCTGTCAATTTATCCTTGACAGAGCACTAGTTTAGTACCTTTAATAAACCATCAGAGGTCTATCAAGTAGTATATGATGGACTGGGTTTGACACAAAGTCACACCTTTTTAACCCGATAGTAATGGTAAACCGACTTAGCAGCCTACATTGCGTTGCAAATAGATTTTGATTAAGCCCTTATTTCTTTTTATTTTTCATTTCATCTAAGGTCTGTGTTGCAGCAAAAGATGCAGTCATAGCAGTAAGCATGTCACTAGCTGCAGATGGTGCATTAGGTAGCATTATCAAGTTACTATTCACATTTTCTCCCATTGATTGTAAAGTGTCATAATGCTGAGTCACTACGATCAGAGCAGATGCTTCTTGAGAATTTATACCTACTTTATTGAGTACTTCCACTGATTCTTCAAGCCCTCTGGCTATTTCTCTTCGCTGATCGGCGATACCTTGACCCTGTAACCTTTTACTTTCTGCCTCTGCTTTTGCTTTGGCTACAATCCGGATCCTTTCTGCCTCACCTTCATATTCTGCTGCTATTTTTTCTCTTTCTGAAGCATTGATTCTATTCATTGCATTTTTTACAGCTTGATCGGGATCTATATCTGTGACAAGTGCCTTTACGATGCCATATCCATAAGCATTCATGGCTTCTTGTAACTCTGATCTTATAGCCAGTGCGATGTCATCTTTTCTTACGAATACATCATCTAGCTTCATTTTAGGTACTTCGGCTCTTACCACATCAAATATGTAAGATGTAATCTGGTCATGTGGAAGGTCTAATTCATAAAAAGCATCATAAATTGATTTGCGCAACACATTAAACTGAACAGATACCTTGAGTCCTACGAATACATCATCTAGAGTTTTGGTCTCTACTGGCACATCCAATTGTTGGATTTTAAGTGATAACCTTCCCGCTACTTTATCAATAAGGGGAATTTTAAATTGTAATCCAGAATTTCTAACGGAGTGAAATTTCCCCAACCTTTCGATGATAGCTGCAGTTTGTTGCTTAACTGTAAATACGCCAGAAGCAATTATCACTAAGACGACAATGAGTAAAGGAACAAATGGAATTAGAGAGGATGGCATAAATATTTAATTTTAATGATTGTTAATATATTTATTTGTTTAAATACTATTTCTTTTGATGAAAATCGGTTTGTTAAATAAGATTTTTCTCAAAATACAGTTTCTTAATTTACATAAGCAATTTTCTATGAAAATTTTTGTATTGGTACTATTTGTATTTTCTTTTGCGGTTAATAGCAATGCCCAATTATTCAAATATGCAGATTATAATCCTATTGAGTTAGGAAAAGTACATTGGTTGCGAAATTATGATGCTGCTTTATTAAAAGCTGAAAAAGTAGATAAGCCTGTATTTATTCTATTCCAAGAGGTGCCAGGATGTAGTAACTGTACCAAGTATGGGAAAAATATCTTGTCGCACCCTCTTATAGTAGAAGCTATAGAAGACGAATTTATACCATTGGCTATTTATAACAATAAAAAAGGACATGACGGAGAGGTGTTGAAGTACTTTAACGAACCTGCCTGGAACAATCCAGTGGTGAGATTTGTATCAAGTAATGGTAGTGAAGTGGGGCCACGTATTGGAAATTTCTCATCTACATCACAATTATTGCTCGCTATGCAAACTGTTATAAAAAACAGTAAAAAAGAAGTCCCGAATTACCTGACCTTACTCACTGATGAATATCTGGCAAAAGAAAACGGCACCGATGACTTTTATTTAAGCATGTATTGTTTTTGGACAGGGGAGAAAGAAATAGCTAAAATCAAAGGTGTCATTGCCACAGAGGCGGGATATATGCATGGGAAAGAAGTAGTAAAAGTGAGTTTTGATGAATCACAAACAGACATCAGTAAAATAGCACATAAAGCATCCAAAAAAAATTGTGGAGATCAGGTCTTTACAAATGTCAATGTGAACGGTAAAATACCAAGTAAAAAAATCGGAAAGTATAGAAAGGATGGACAAGACAAGTATTATTTGCTTCATTCGCCTTTAAAATACCTGCCTATGACAGAATATCAGAAATCAAAAGTGAATAGTGCTCTAGGAAGCAATGATGACTCTAAAAAATATTTGTCACCACGGCAACTACTATTATTGAAAAAATCGATAAATACAAAAAATCTTATAGAGGAAGACTTTGTTAATACTTGGTACAAAACTGTAGGTGTTTCGGCCCCATAAATAGTCGGATAGAGACGTTAAAATCGTAAAGGAAGCTGCACAAGGAGCCATTCACATTGATTGGCAAACTGCTAACATGCCGTGTATTTGTCTTCAGAAATGACCCTATTTTGTGTTTAGTCGGACACTATAATTTTAAATATGTTTTCAAAAGCATCATAAACTGCTACATGCAAAGCATCTCCATGACTTTGTTCCTCAAAAAATTTATAAAAGAGTTTTGTATTTTCTTTTTTTTCAATATTTAATTTTTGGAAGAGTTCTTTTGCTGTCCTTTCCATTGCTTTTCCTTCTTTTCCTACGGCAATATAAATTGACTTTTTGGTTTGGTATTCTTGCGGTTCAAATGCTAAGAAAGATTCATTATTCCACTATAAACTGGGACTTACAATTATGTAATTATCAAATAATTGCGGCTTTTTAAATAAAATTTCTGTGGCCAATAGTCCACCAAGAGATTGTCCTATTATTGTTTTTATAGTGTTGTTTTTATAGTTTCTGTCAATAAATGGTTGCAATTCTTTTTTTATAAAACTTTCTGATTTTCCTGTTGTAGGAAAATCTTCTTTATCTTTTTTTTTGTTGTTGGAAATGTAAAATCCCTTTTTCTATCTGTATTCGAAATACCAACAACAATAGTTTCTGGTATCATATTTATCCAAGAAAAAGAACCAAACTGAACAATCCCTGAAATATGAATAAAATCTTCATCAATTGAACCGTTCAAGAGATAAATTACAAGATATTTTTTAATTGAATCGTTTGAATAACCATTTGGCAAATAAATATTTAGTATCCTATTCTCATTCAGTATTTCTGATTTTATTTCAACTTTATCTCCTATTTTGATAATTCCCTTTTCTATTATTTCAGTTTGAGCAAACAATAGATTACTAAACAATAAAATTATCAATGTAAGATTTACCATTCTGATATTCATATTGTATTTGTTTTTATGTTACACTATTTGTAACTACTCATTTAAGCCCTAATAGCAGAGTTATTATTAACCTGTTTTATTGGTTAGTGAATCTGGATTATGTCGCCATATCTTTGATTTGAGGTGAGAATAGCCGCAGGATAACAGAAAAAATACTTTTTTTATCCAAAATTGGCTCCACCAGAGTAGTTACAAAAATTTCAAGTCAAAGTTGACTTTGTAAATTTTTAAAAAAAATCAACATCGATTGGTAATCTTCATCTGATAATCGAGCTTCAGGATGCACCATTTTATAACTTTTGAGTGGCATTCTTTTTTGCTCTAGCACTTCTATGATTTCTCCTAGTTTTTGAATCTTCTTATTATTATCATATGTTCCCCATTCTGCAAAATTGATGTGTTGACGTCCTCCATTCACATGACCTCTTAACCAAAGAGCGACTACGGTTATTTTACTATACCAAGGATAATTTGTCTTTGCGGAATGGCAATTATTGCAAGCATTATCTAGCATTATTTTGATGTGATCGGGTACTTCAATGGCTTGTTCTAGATGGTGTTTGGGATCAATTTTTAGCGGTTTAGTATCAATTTGAACGAACTGTAGACCTAGTATAATTGCGATAACGGAAAGAAGGATTATTTTCTTTTTATTCATACTACGTCATATTTAATCAATGGTGACTACTCAGGTGGTGCGCTTTTTTTAGCCAAAATCCATACTGCCTGAGTAGTTACAATCAATGATAAAACACTAATATATTCATAAGAAACTATTGGAATTATATTATAATGCAATTAATACATAATAAATTTATTTGCCTACTTCTAATCTACACCTTATAAATATTCACTCTTTAGTTATTTTATTCTGTTTATTGATCATACAATTTTGCAAGATAATAAGCAAGCTGAACCATTTGGTCAGGCTCATTTGATCCTTAATAGCAGAGTTATTACTAATCTTTTGTATTAGTGAATGTATCTCGATTATGCCGCCATAGCTTCGATTTGAAGTGATAACAACCGCAGGACAACGGGGAAAGAGTTTTTTTAAGTAAAATTGACCCTGCCTGAGTAGTTATAAAAAATCGATAAATGTGGCGAACTTCATAGGCCAAGACTTTGTTAATAGAGGGTACAAAATAATGTGAATTGAATATTGAAGGAACAGTTTATACAAACTGGTGATCAGTTTTATTTGTAAGTACTCAAGTGGTGTACTGATGTGTAGCGGAAAAAGAGCCTTTTTTAGCCCAAATAGATACCACCTGAGTAGTTTCTTTTATTCTACTCATGCTGATTTAAAGCAATAAATACACGTTCTTCGCAAAAGATGAAAGAAGATATCCACATACTGGCATCCGCTAATATCCCTACAGGTTTTGGCGATTTTCAAATGAAGGTATTTGGGGTTGACGATAATGAATATTCTCCCCATATTGCCTTGATTTCAAAGGAATTGAATATTTCTAATCCAGTGTTGGTCAGAGTACATTCTGAGTGTATTACTGGTGACCTTTTTTGGTCTAAAAGATGTGATTGCGGGCAGCAGCTCAATGAAAGTATGAGAAGAATTTCAGAAGAAGGTGGTGTCCTCGTCTATCTCCGCCAAGAGGGAAGAGGCATTGGTATCATTAACAAATTGAAAGCCTATAATCTGCAAGATAATGGCTTAGACACCGCTGAAGCTAACATTGCACTAGGATTCCCTATAGATCAAAGAGAATTTAATGTGGCAATAAAAATTCTTAATGAACTTGGAATAACAAGAATAAAACTCCTTACCAACAATCCAGAGAAAGTAAGCGCAATGAATACCACAACTATAGATGTGGTAACTAGAGAAAAAATTATCATCCCTCCATGCTCTGACAATCTCAGATACCTAAGAACCAAACAAAATGAAATGGGGCATATGCTTGACATGGATGTGGGAGAAAAAGCGAAAGTATAATTGTCTGTTCATTTTTCTCAATACCTCAAGTTATTGTTGCGGCAAATCTAATCTTTTACAATAAGAATTTGATTTAGGTAATTGAAAAAATTAGGGTCAACCAGACGGTTTATTATGATATTGTATAGTGAGTTGGCACATTTCAAATTGTCGCTTTGTCACAATTTTTATTGACAAAAATTGTGACAAAGCCAACTGTATCTCTTTATATAGCTAATCTAAAGTTACCTCTCTAAGATAATTGGCGACAATCTGAAATGCATCCCTTTGAATTTATTTCCACAACTTGAAAAATTAAAACAAAACTACAGGATACTGAATTAAACCTGTGAAAAGTAATAGTACCTATGGCTATTTTATCAAGCACAATGTAAAAAAAGAACCTATAGATATTTAAGGCTGATGAATCTCAAAACCAACTTGGTAAATAGCATTGCAATGACTCCGAATTTCTTTTTTTTACTCAACAGCACCCCACCTGCACAGTTACATTTTTTTTAATTTTTTAGAATAATGGTCAGACCACTTGCACTATTATAACTATATGGTCTTATAGATAACTTAGATTCTTTTTTCTTTTTATTTAAATGAGGTACCAACCAGCCAACGGCAGCACCAATGGCAAAACCAGCAATTACATCGGAATTATAATGCCTGCCACTTTTTACTCTCAGAAAACCAGTGAGAGCAGGCAAAACTACAGCAGTTGACCACATACCAATCCGAATGCCTTTTTTTAGGTTAGGGTGGTAGTCACTAATTACTTTTGCAATAAAAAATGTAGCTGTGGCTGTTTGAGAAGTATGTCCCGAAAAAAAAGAAAGTCTGCTAGAACTATTTGTTCTGGTCTCAAAGGGAAATGAAGGATTATAGGTATACGGTCTTGTTCGGTTGAATATATGTTTTGCATTTAAATTGAGCCCACCACTTATTAAAAAAGCTTCTGTACCCAAGACAAACAATGATAACATATCTTTTCTTGTATGCTTATTACTTAAAAAAACCAAAGATGGTAATACCATACTTGCATTAAAAAGTAAATCGCTTACGGATGTTGCAATTTCAGAGTTATTATAAGTAGCTCCTCTATCGAATTTATTAATGCTATTCCGATTTAACATCCCCAATTCTTCTATGGTAAAAGGGGCCGCTTTATTTGTTTTTTGTATTACTAACCCTACACCAAATAATCCAGCATTTAAAATTAAATGAGGCACCTCATTTTTAAAGCTAACAAAATATGGACTTTGATGATTATGTGTGGCTTCTTTAATATCAATACAAAATTTACACCTTGTATTCTCTTCTGTTTTAACATGTTTTTGAGCAATGGAATCAACCATTAAAAAACAATTTAATATACAAAGTATGGGAGTGATAATTTTTACCATATGAATAATATAAGAGCAACTATGGAGGTGGTGTGTTTTATAGCCAAAATTGATATCACCTGAGTAGTTAGAAATAAGAGCAAAAATAGAAGAAATTTGTTTTGTTGGTCACAAAATATGTTTAAAATCCCGTACTTCAGTACGGTAAATTCATTTTGCTTAGTTTGTGTAAAAGATGGCAAAAAATAGAAAAGGCTCGCATACAGTTACTCTGATGACACTTTATGTTATATGGGTCACAAAATATCGTTATCATGTTTTGATAGGTGAAGTACAGAACCGCTGTAGGAGTATACTACTACAAGATTGAGAGTCAATGGACGTAGAAATATTAAAGAGAGTGGTGAGTAAAGATCATGTACACATGCATATAGAATATTCACCAAAGATGTCGATTAGTGGAATATTAAAGCAACTAATAGGAAGGAGTTCCCGCTTATTGCAAAAAGAATTTCCTCATTTAAAAAAGAGGTATTGGGGACACCGATTTTGGTCATCAGGGTATGGAGCATGGAGTCCAGAAAATATTACAGATAAGATGGGGGAAAACTATTTAGAGCACCATCGAAAGCCAACGGATAAACCTCAAGACAACTTTTTGCTTGAATAGTAAACGACCATTAGTCGTTCTCTTATAAACCCACCTACTTCCAGTAGGCGGTTATTGAGTTTTATTATGAGAGTGTTGTCACAAGCCATTGATCAAAAAAACAACTTTGGGGTATTTTGAAGCATGCAGTGTGTCGGAAATTCTCCTCTTTCCATCCATCTGGCTCTGCACGTGTTTTGGGAATAAAATAGTTGCACCATTTGTTCTTTTTCACTTGCTTGTTATTGCAAAAAACCTAAAACATATTTTAGATGAGTATATCAGCAATCAAGTGAGTGTCTGAAGGCGAAGAAAGAGAAATTAAAAATAAATTGAATTTGGTCACCTCAGATATATGGAGGTATTTCTCAGATTATTATTGAGTCTACTCTGGAAATTAACATTTTTCATAAAAAGAATTGTTTTGGATGAAATTTGCACTTTTGGAGATTCTGTGATGCCAGAGTATCAGCGAATTGAGAAAATGTAAAGTTCGACAAAAGCAACTTTTTTAATTTTGTGAGTTTTCGGAGTAGACTCATTATTGAGTTATAGTTTTTCTGATGTGATTTCGTTCATACACGACTTATCGACTGAACAAAGCCATCATTTTTGTAACTACTCAGGTTGATTTAAAAAGATAAATTGAAGTTAATCAATTAATAGATTTCCTTTCCAATGTACTTTACCATAGTATTAGCAAGGGGACAATCAGAAATATATTAAAAGCAGCCACAAAATCCCAATTTGTTGACGATGAAATACTTGAAGAAATAAAGAAAAGTATATATGTAGGAGGGGATGAAACAGGGATAAAAGTGAGTGGGAAGAAGTGGTGTATTTGGGTATGGAAAAACGTAAAAAACACTTATTTGGCAGCCTCAGACAATAGAGGATTCCAAACAATAGAAGCCCTATTTCGAAAAGGGTTGCGCAATACAATAGTAGGCACTCAACAATAATGCAAATAGTCCAAACTTAATTCCCTTTTAATGGTACCTGGGTAGTCACTCATTTTTTAATTTTGATGTGTTTTCACTCTACTACTTCTTGGGAAGAATTGATTATTGAGTTAAACATAAAAAAAAAGAGAAAGCCACCAATGTGACTCTCTCTAATATTATTACTTAGACATAGCATTTTTAATCATGCCGATGACAAGGGTGATAATACCACCACCAGCACCACCTCCAACAAGGCTTCCTAGCATACCTGCAATATCCATTCCTCCATCAGTACCACCACCACCAGTGGCTAATCCTAGCATGGGCAATAATAACTGACCTACACCACCACCACCGATGACACCAGAGATAATATTTCCTATACTTCCTAATGAAGCATTTGGCATTGCTTTACCAGCACCTACACCACCTAAAGCACCTCCTACTAATTGAAGAATTAATGGTAAAATTTCCATAACAAAAACATTTATAATTGATTTAACAATATCACAACATATGAAATATTGTCATAAGGTGTATGTTAAATTTTCTTTTTATCAATGATTACATTAAGTATCCCTTGTATTCACGGACTTATTCAGGGTGCTTTAATTGATCACCTGCCCCATAAAGATAGCATTGGCAAATAACTTACTTGTGCCCCACCAGTATCCTCTAAAGTTGGGATTGTCTACTATCGCTATCACTTTTCCTCTTCCTTGAATATCCACAAATACAGCAGGAGAATTACGTAGTTTTATCAAGTTGTTTTGATGTAAATATCCTGAAAGTACGGGGCTAGAAGTATACTTTCCAGGAGTGTTATAACTATCTTTTAATAGTTTGTAATAGTTGTTGCCTTTTTTAAATGTAGCTATATATTTATCATTATACCCATAAAATAACGGGTGTGAAAGATCAACTTCCATATTCACAATGACTCCTCCTGTCACTTTTGATCCTCTTTCCTTTGAGCGATTTTCATAAGTCCTTGTTGCTTTATTCTTGCTGCTGTCGCTGTCAGCTTTCTCTGCCGAACAAAGTTCATGAGAAATGAGCCAATCTATAGCCCTTTTAGATGCTATTAGGTTTCCTCCACTTGTTATCCATGTTTTTATTTTTTCCACATCGCCGTTAAGTGCATTGTAATTTCCATCAGGCATAATGATAGCATCATATCGACCTAAATCTACCCTTCCTATGTTATTAATGTCGAGAAGGGGAGTGGCAATTTTAAAATTTTTATCCATTTGGTGCCAGGCTGCACCTGCATCATATCCATTTACTCCTGAGCCCACTAATATAGCTGACTTGACAGATTTTAAGCTGCTCATAGATGGGCTGCCTAGGGAGAATCCATCATTAGTGAATCCAGATAGAACTGAAGCAGTAGGTACTTTATGATCATTAGCTAGCTGCTTTATCAATTGACTTAATTCTTCACTTGACAAGGGTTGATTTTGAGAAGGAATGACTAATGTTCCTCGCCTAAAAGATTGTTTCTTGCCATTCACCCGAGTGGTAAAACCTTTGTGACTTACTCTTACAATAATGTCTTTTTTTAAAAGTGCGTCAAGAAATGTAGGCGCTCCATAAGCTGCCCAATCAGACAAATAGCCATATGGCTCACTTTGAGAAGGAGAATAATATTCTTTATCCACCATTTTCGCAGAAACTCCAATATAAGATCTGGCACTTCTACTTATTGCGCCATAGTTAAGATCGAAAGCGTGGGGCAATGTCCAGGCTGATACATCATAAAAAAGACTGTCTTTAAAAGTTTTGACCTCTTCGAAAATGGTTTTTATTAATTTATATTGATACTGATCAGTAGGGACTATGTACGCATTTGAAGCGCTGAAAGAATGCCTTGCAATTTTCACATTTTTTGACAACCCATATACATTGATGTCATGAGATTGTAAGATTTTTACAAACCTTTCAGTCCTTACAGGATCTATATTATTACCAAATACATAGGCCTTAGTCTTGGATTTTTGAGCATCAAGTCTGGCTTCTTGATAGAATTTTCTTTTGTAAGTTAAAATGTCTTTCCTGAGAGCCAGACCTGCATCTTGTGTGCTTAGTGAAGTGGTAAACTGATTTCTGATTGTAAACGGGAAAGTAATTTTACCATGTACGCTTTCTTGTGCATGACCTCTACTACTTGCTTGTTCAAACAATATACCAATGCCTCCATTTATATCAGGATATGTGGATCCCTTCCCGTAGTAATAGTCATCAAATGATTCTTTGGTGTAATATAGCGAACCGATTTTATCTAATGCTGCGGCATGAAATTTTGCAATCTCAAAGGTTAATTCTTGATTTTTATTAGGAGTATTAGGGTTTGTTCTGTCAGGGACTCCGGGTTGAAAGAAAAAGGTAGAATTGGTGCCCATCTCGTGGTGATCAGTTACAATGTCAGGTTTCCACTGATGAAATACTTTTATTCTAGCCTGACTCTCAGGATGGGTGAGTAGCAACCAGTCTCTATTCAAATCAAACCAATAATGATTGGTACGTCCTCCTGGCCATGTTTCTCTGTATTCCCTATGATTGGGATCAGAAGTGATGTGTTTGCCTTTGTGCTGATTGGCCCAAGTAGAAAATCGATGCAAGCCGTCAGGATTATAACTGGGGTCTATAATAATTACTGCATGATCTAAAAGATCATTGATATGATCACTTTGCCCAGCAGCGAGGTAATAAGCATTTAAAAGGGCTGCATTGCTACCACTTGCCTCATTACCATGTATACTATAACCTTGATAAATTACTATTGGGATGTCATTAATGTTCATTTCAGCACTCTTTGAAGGATCAGTTAATGCCCTGTGTTCTGCTTGAATTTCATCTAGTCGATCATGGTTTTTTGGAGAAGTAATGATGAGATTTAGCAAAGGCCGATTTTCATGTGTTCTTCCTATTTCTTTAATCACTATTCTATTGCTTTGAGCAGCTACATGTTTCATATAGAAGTGCAGCTGGTCATGACTTACATGCCAGTCTCCCACTTGGTATCCCAGAAATTGTTCGGGAGTTGATATATCTGAATTGTAAGATATTTCAGGCAGATAATAGTCAAGATTTACACTTTGAGAATAAATTTGAAAATAACTTCCTATTAAAAGGAAGAGAAGATAGTTTTTGAAATGCATCTTTGTTAGATTTTTAGAAAATCTTAAGTATATCAATTTTGGCAATAAAATATTCTTTATCGACTTCTCATGGGCTCTTTTCTCTTGCAATGAGAATGCTTTTCTGATAAACATAGGCCTCGATTAGTTAATAAAAAATCATTTTTATTAGCCCCAAATAATAGACTTAAGTAGTTATGAATTTTTAAATTACACTATAAAATTGGATTTCGAATTAATAATATTCTCAATAATAACATGTTTCATGGTATTTGCTGTAACAAATATTGTCATAAGATTTACTGTTTTTCGAATGTACAGTGATCTGAGACAAAAAGGTGTGGAAATTAGTAGTAGAAGTTTCTTCGATCGTACCTTATTAGATGAGGAAATCAAAGAGAAGTATCCGAACAACAAAGATTTAATACTACGATTTATTAAATACGCCCATTTTGCAATGACATTTGCTACAGTCCTGATTGCTCTTATTCTTTTATTTGGTTATTTACTTCTAAAGGCCCAATGATTTGAGCATTAATAAAAGCGGATCGTCGTATATCTCAAAGTGGCAAGCAGGCTATGTTATTGTTGATGGCATAAGTGCCATTTTATCTTGGTTGTTATTTTTTATTTATAGAAAAATTAATGAAGTACCAGATGACTATTTTGAATGGGCTAAAGTATGGGAGGATTCTATTCTATATTTAGGTTTGTCTATTATTCCTTGCTTATGGATACTTTTATATTATGGTGCCGATCAGTATAATAAAATTTTCAGGCAATCTAGGATAACCATACTCTTTCGTACTTTAATACAATCACTGATTGGTTCTTTTGTGCTGTTACTTACCGTTTTAGTGGATGATGATCTTTTGAAATACGAGTCTTATCTCACGGCATTCTTAGTATTGTTGATTGTCCATTTTTGCATCACATTTTTATTGAGATTGGCATTGTTGTCTTTTTTAAAAAGGAAGATGAAAAATGGTGATGTGGCCTTTAATACTGTTATTGTAGGCACAGGAAAGACTGCTCAAAGCCTTGCCAAAGAATTAGAGCGATTCCCATCATGGGGTTATCACCTTTTGGGCTTTGTGACAAATAAAAAAACTGATCTAAAAAAAACTCTTGGAAACTTACAATCACTTTCTCAAGTTGTGTTTGATAATGATGTTAGAGAAGTCATTTTTTGTTTGGAAAAAAGAAACTCAGAGGCGATGCAACTTTTTTTAAATCAAATATATCCCTTTCATAATAGGGTACAGATCAATATAACCACACACCACAAAGAAACCTTAGGTAAGATTCATATGAGGCCGATTAGAGGAGCAGAAATGATTGCCATAGATATTCCTAAGTTGCCCAATTGGGAAATGATGATTAAGCGGATTTTGGATGTAATTGTGAGCGCGGTATTGTTGATAATTCTATTGCCAGTAGTAATTTGGTTGGCTATAAAGATAAAATATTCTTCTGCTGGGCCATTGTTTTATTTTCAAGATAGGATAGGTTATAAAGGTGCGAAATTTAGAATAGTAAAATTTAGGACGATGTATAAGGACGCTGAAATCAATGGCCCGCAGTTGTCTTTTGATGGTGATGACCGTTGTACTCCCTTTGGAGCTTTTATTCGCAAATGGAGGTTAGATGAAATACCTCAATTTTGGAATGTAATAAAAGGTGACATGTCTTTGGTAGGCCCTAGACCAGAACGAGAATATTTCATTGATCAACTGAAGGTGTCTGTACCTCGCTATAATTACTTATTATCGGTGCGGCCTGGCATTACATCTCTGGGCCAAGTGAAGTATGGGTATGCTTCTGATCTGGAACAAATGTTAAAAAGGTTGAAATTTGATTTGTTATATTTAGACAATCGTTCGTTAGGACTGGATATTAAAATACTATTTTATACTATTCTTGTATTATTAGAAGGCAAAGGTAAATAACACATGAGGACATTTGGATTGATCGGATATCCGCTTACACATTCATTTTCACCAAGATATTTTAAGGATAAGTTTAAGAAGGAAGGTGTTCTTAATTCCGAATATAAGACATTTGAATTGAATAGTATAAATGATTTTGAGAACTTATTAATCAAAACCAACCCAGTAGGACTCAATGTAACTATTCCTTATAAAAAGGATATCATCGCCTTATTGGATCACCTCAGTCCAGAAGCGAAGAGGATAGGGGCGGTGAATACCATAAAAATTGAAAATGACATTCGCACAGGTTACAATACAGATATTTATGGGTTTCAACACTCTTTGCTCAACTTAGTGGGAAATAATATCCCCAAAAACGCTCTTATTTTGGGCACAGGTGGCGCAGCTCAGGCTATACAATACGTGTTGGAAGAATTAGACATTTGTTATCACAATGTGAGTCGAAAATTGGGATTTTTAAAATATTCTGACCTTGATGAGGCCATTATCAAATCTCATGCACTTATCATAAATACTACACCCTTAGGGACTTATCCCAAGTCTAAAACATATCCAAAAATCCCCTATGACTTTATTACCAAAGACCATGTTTTACATGATCTGGTCTATAATCCACCAGTAACTGAATTTATGAAAAGAGGAAAAAAGGCAGGAGCTAAAGTGAAAAATGGCCTCGAAATGTTGCATTTGCAAGCAGAAAAGGCATGGGAGATTTGGAATAGTTGAGCTGCAAATTTCTATGAAAATTGTAATTCTCAATACGATTAATTCCTTCTGTTATTAGTTTCGATAAACTTTATTTGCCATTCTCAATATACCCCAGTTCTAATCATCACTAAGGTACATGCCTCAATAGCTTCAATCCCCATGTCAGTTGCTCTTTTATAAAAATCTTCATTTTCAGTACCAGGATTAAAGATGATCCTTTGAGGGCGGATTTCATCTAATATATAATTAATGTATTCATCCTGATATTTATGTGAAACATATAATGTAACTGTATCAATATCATCAAGTTCTGGGCGGCCTTTTATAATTTTACTATCATGGGCTTCTCCTTCTTTTCTACCTATTCCTACGGTAGGTTTATCTATTTCCTTGAGCATCCTCATAGCGATATTGCTATACCGTTGAGGGTTTTCTGAAGCGCCTATTACTAGAGTTTTATTTTTATGCATTTTTATACATTAATATGAATATAAGATAAATAAAAAAGTCCCGATAAGTGTTCATCGAGACAATTTTATAATGGTGTCTTTTCAAATATCTTATTTAGGCTTTACTCTCACAAAGTCCTTTGAAAAGTTTATATTTTGAATAAATTTGTTCCTACTTTATACCCCTTATTATACACCTCTACAGTGTACTTTCCTTTTTGTATTGGAAATGATGGAGTCCAATTAATGCATGCTCTTGTTTGTTCGTTATTATAGTTCATTTTGCCAGAAGTGCTGTACCTGTTTTCTTCACCATTGAGTTTGTTGATAAACACTTTCTTGTCATCAGAATTCAGGGTCTGTCCATTCTCATCAATAATTTTTACCATAAAAATTTCTTCTCCTGCTTCTGTCACAAGGTTTGCTCTTGTTATAAAGCAAGTCTGAAATAAATCCATCTTTTTCTTTCTGATTCTTTTTTTAAATGAACCGTCATCATTGATAGAACCTGCTTGAAATGTGATGTCATCCATTTTAATAGCTGAACCGATGTCTACTTTTTCTGATAGCATGGTCATGTTAGAATTAAGTGAATGATTTTCACTCATGAGACGAGTTCTAGTCTGTTCTAATTGTGCCGATACTTCTTTTTCATTTTGAAGTGAAGTAATCAGTACAGTATTTGCTTCATTCAATTCATCATTTTGACTTGCTAACAATTGATTCTCACGTTTCATCGTATTTATTTGGCCCAAATACTGAGTTGTTAGTTTATTCAGATTGACCATTTCGGCTTTAGCTTTGCCCAATTCTCTTTTGGTCCAGATAAGGTCGTTGATTTTACTCTTTTGCCCTTTGAGTTCTTGCTTCTGACTTTCAATTAAGTTGTTGAGTTCTTGATTATTACTTTTAAGATTTTCTAAGCTACTAAGTGCCACTTGGTATTCGCCATCGAGTTCAGACTGAAATTTTTGTAATTCTGCAATTTCTTCAAATTTTACATTGTTTGACGCCGTGAGTTGTGAGTATTTATATCCTAAGAATGCACATATACCTAAAAGAGCTATGATTATTCCTGTAAGAAGACTAGAATTTGATTTTGATGATGTCATGTTGTTGATTTAAATTTTTTTTATTCCTAAATTATAAGTTAATTCATTTTGGTAACAACTCAGGAGGTGTGTTATTTTTAGCTAAAATTGATATCACCTGAGTAGTTATTCATTTTGCAAGGTGCATACTAATAGAGTAAAAAATCCCTAGGGTATACACTAATAAAACTAATAAAAGATGAACCTAAATCAAATTAAACGAACACTGGTTCTTGATATTGAGACTGCAAGTATGGTGGTTTCTTATGACTTATTAGACTCTAAAAGCCAATCTTTTTGGGCAAAAAAGTCGAATCGACTACATAATGGCAGCGGCTTAGCAAGGGATGATGCTTTTTTAGCTAATATTTTTGACAAAAAAGCTGCAATTTTTGCTGAATTTGCTAGAGTAATTTGCATTTCTGTAGGAATATTTGAAGTAGGAAAAGAAGTCGAATCATTTAGAATTAAGTCGTTTTATGGCAACAATGAGAATGAAATATTAATGGCTTTTGCCAAATTATTGGAGCGTCATTTTTATGACAAATATCACCATACTTTAGCTGGCCACAATCTTAAGGAATTTGATATCCCTTTCTTATGCAGAAGAATGATAATAAATAAAATAAAACTACCTAATTTACTCAAAATACATGGAGCGAGACCTTGGCAAGTCCCTCATTTGCTTGATACCTTAGAGCTCTGGAAATTCGGAGATTATAAGAACTATTCATCGCTTGACTTATTATGTTCTGTTTTGGGCATAGAATCTCCTAAAGATAAAATGGATGGAAGTGAAGTAAGTAATGCTTTTTGGAATGGAAGAATAGAGGAAATAAAGACATATTGTGAAAAGGATATAGTAGCCACAGCAAGAGTGATGTTAAGGCTACTGGGCAGTGTAGAATTAGAGGATGAAAAAATAGTTTTTGTGGATGAAAAAATGTTGAAAAAAAATGATGAGGGGGAATAATATCAATTGACTTACAATTTGAATATGTCGATTACGAGAATATTACTCCTGTAGGTGTAAGGTTAAATATCCGAATGTCGCTCACCTAATCAATTTTGAGCCCACTCCGAAAACATAAAAAGTCTAAAATGTTTCTTTTAGTGATATTATTCTCCTATTTAACCTATTGATAATCAGGCATCAACAAATACCATAAAATGATAATATCATCTAAAATAATTCATTTTGTGAAAATTAGCTGTTTTCAGAGTGGGTTCAATTTTTTTATACAAAGTATTTGCGCAACTTCTTTAACTTTGCCACACTAATAGTAAATTATGACACATCTCATAGCTCCTTCCATCTTAGCGGCAGATTTTTTATACCTCAAAGAGGGCATTGATATAGTGAATAACAGTCAGGCTGATTGGCTCCACATTGATGTGATGGATGGTCATTTTGTTCCCAACATCAGTTTCGGATTATCTCTCATGCCAGCTTTTAAAACGGCTTGCAATAAAATTTTGGATGTCCATCTTATGATATCTAATCCTGATCAATATCTTGAGGGATTTGTTAAAGGAGGAGCGGATATTCTTACAGTCCATTATGAGGCATGCAATAATCTGCATATGACGATTCAAAAAATAAAAGGCCTGGGAATAAAAGCAGGAGTAGCCATTAATCCTCATACTTCGGTAGATTTATTAGATGATATTGCTGAAGACGTTGATTTGATATGTGTCATGAGCGTAAATCCGGGTTTTGGAGGGCAGAAATTTATTTATCAAACCTTACCTAAAGTGAGAAAATTACGCGCCAAATTAGATGAAAGAAACCTTAAAGCGATGATAGAAATAGACGGAGGGGTGGGCTTACAAAATGCAGAATCACTGCTTCAGGCAGGGGCTGATGTGCTCGTAGCTGGTAGCAGTGTATATAAGTCAAATGACCCAATTGCGACAATAGAAAAGCTCAAAAATATAGGGCAAATATGAAAAGATTAAAAACGCTTCATATTCTTAAAACTTTGTCCATTTTCTTATGTATTCTTCTTGCAAATCAGTCATTTGCACAAAAAATTACAGTACAAGGAAAAATTAAAAATGGCTTAGATAACCAGCCAGTAGAATTTGCAACTATCTTTTTTAAAAACACAATAATCAGTACTGATTCAGATGATAATGGATATTTTATTTTATCCACTGACTGGTCAGAAGGATTGACGATTTCTATCAGTAGATTGGGTTTTAAAGAATTTGAATCACCTATAAAAGAGCCCAAAAACATTTTTCTAGAAATCACCTTGGCACCTCAGGAATCAGAAGTAGAAGTTATCATCACGGAGAACCGACTAAAGGCTACTGAAATGATAAGAGAAAGAGCCGAAGAATTAAAGTTTTTGCCATCAGTATCAGGTAATTTTGAAAGCATATTACCTCATATTGCGTTGGGGACAAGAGGAGGTACAGGTGGGGAGTTAAGTTCGCAATATCAAGTAAGAGGCGGCAACTATGACGAGAACCTTGTCTATGTCAATGACTTCGAAATATTTAGGCCACAATTAATCAGTAATAGTCAGCAAGAAGGACTCTCTTTTCCAAATGCTGATTTGATGCGTGATTTATCCTTTTCATCAGGTGGATATGAGGCAAAATATGGAGACAAAATGTCTTCCGTATTAGATATAAAATACAAAAGACCTCAAGATTTTCATGGCTCAATAAGTGCAAGTATTTTAGGAGGATCCACTCATTTTGAAGGGTCTACAAAGATTGGTAAACACGATTTTAATCAATTGAGATACCTTTTTGGAGCCAGATATAAAACCACTCAATATCTTTTGTCAACGCTGGATACAGAAGGCCAATATACCCCCAGACATTCTGATCTCCAAGGCTATCTTACCTATGATCTTACCAAAGATATACAACTGGGATTTATGGGCAATTACAATCAAAGCAGGTATGATTTTATTCCTGTTAGTAGGGCAACGGCAATAGGTTTGATAGATTTTGCTCTGGAATTAAATACTGTATTTGAAGGTAGAGAGTCTGATGCATTTAAGACAGGTATGGGCGGCATGTCTGTTACATACATTCCCGAAAAAGATCGAAACCCCATATTCTTAAAATTCTTAGCTTCTCGTTACCTCAGCAAAGAATTTGAAAATTTCAACATTACTGGATTTTATAGATTGAGTCAGATAGAAAGTAATCTCGGCGCTGAAAATGTGGGAGAAGAAGTAGCGGTATTAGGTGTAGGTTCTGAACAAGAATTTGGTAGAAATAGCCTCCAAAGCCAAGTCACAAATTTTGAACTAAGAGGTGGAGTAGAGTTACAACCAAAACAAGGCAATAAACCAGTCCATTTTTTACAATGGGGATTGAAATATCAACGAGAAATCATGGATGATAAGCTCAATGAATGGATCAGGATTGACTCTGCTGGATATTCAGTTCCTTCTAGTGATCAACAAGTACTTATTTGGAATATATTAAAATCAGAAAACGAGTTAAAATCAAATAGAATATCAGGCTTTTTTCAAAATAGTATCGATTTCAAAAACAATGATTCTGATATAAAAGTGAATGTTGGAGTTCGGTTTTCACATTGGTCACTTACCGATGAATTTATCATTAGCCCACGGGCACAGCTCCTTTTCAAACCGAAAGGAGGAGATACAAAAATATCGTATAAAATAGCTGGTGGAATCTATTATCAATCTCCTTTCTATCGAGAATTGAGGCGGCCAGATGGTACAATTAACAATAACCTAAAATCTCAACAATCCATACATGCCTTAGGCGGACTTACTTATGATTTTTTCTGGAAGGACATCAGTACCAAGCCTTTTAAAATTATCACTGAGGTATATTATAAAAAGTTTTCGAACCTCACTTCTTATGAAATTGATAATGTAAGATTGCGTTACAGCGGAGAAAATGACGCTACTGGCTATGCTGCGGGCATTGATTTTAGGCTAAACGGGGCATTTGTGCCTGGTACTGAATCATGGCTAAATTTCTCATTACTCACAACGAGAGAGAATATAACAGATGTACAGCATTTTGATGTAGAAATAGGCCAAGAACCCAGAAAAGTGGAAAATGTACCACGACCATCGGATCAATTTTTTAATATTTCAATTTTTTTTCAAGACTACCTTCCGGGAAACGAAAATTTTAAGGTCAATTTGAATATGATTTTTGGCTCTGGATTACCATTTGGCTTGAGAGATAATAATAAAAAATTTCGGAATGTATTTAGATATAAGGGTTATAAAAGAGTGGACATTGGGTTTGCTTTTCATATGTGGGACAAGTCAAGAAGATCCAAACACCCACAGAGTATTTTCAGAAGCCTAGATAATGCTTGGTTAACCTTAGAAGTGTTTAATCTTATGGGTATCGAAAATGTATCATCAAATACATGGGTGCGCACAATATTTAATCAGCAATTTGCCGTGCCAAATAATCTCACTACCAGGAGGATAAATTTGAAATTTAAGATAGAGTTTTAGTGCAGCACATTTTTCAAAAAAAAGTGTACTAACTATCCACTTATACCTATCAAAATAATTGCAATTAAAGAAAGAAATATTCCAATCGCTTTAAAAATATTCATCTTCTCTTTATATATCAGCCACCCTACTAAAGCAGTGAGAAAGAGTATCCCTATATTATTTATGGGAAATAGAACAGTACCTTGCCATCCCTTTTCTAACAAGTAGAGTAAGAGGTAAATGGTAAGAAAGTTTGGGAGACCCAAAATAATGCCAGCTATGATATCTTTTCTTGTAGGATAAATTTTTTGTGTAGCAGCCCTGTAGCAACTATATAGCATGCCGAAAAAACCTGCTAAACCAAAGGATGTAGCCACAAATGTCATAGCATTATTAGTAACATAAGACTCTACCTGAACATAATACAAAAGTATCTCAATAAACCCACTAAGCAACCACACTAAGAATGGTAAGAGTAAAATGAAACCCGTAAATTTCAGAGAACCTGACTCAGATTTGTCAGGTAGATTGACCAATACAATTGCAGCAACTGCCGCAAGAATACCTAGTATTTTCAGCAAGGGCAATGACTCATTATAGAAAACCACAACAAAGACAACAGGAAGGATGAGACTCATTTTTGCCACAATGGCAGTAAGAGCCACTCCAGCTTTTTGATAGGAATAAGCCATAAGATTAAACCCTATAATAAAAAAAACAGCTAAAAGCAACGAAAAGGGAAACCATGATAGACTAAAAAGGTCACGAGGTATGACAAAATGACTAAGAGCCAATGAGGCAATAATGACACAAACAAAATAATTAATTACAATAGCATTCAGGTTGTCTATCTGATACTTGCTAAATGTTTTAAATATTATTGCCAAAAGAACATTACAGAGAATAAGTATGACCAGTAGTATCATTAATATATTTTAGAATGGTGAAGGTAATGATCTATGGTAAATGTTATACCCATCACATATGAATTTTCCGGTTTTATTGCCTGTTTCTCACCAAAGGCCGGAGGATTTTTTTTCTCTCATTTCTGCTCTAAAATTTTAATCCAGAGCTTTTGCATTGCTTGCTAACCTCACCTCATATTGATGTCGTGGCTCTCTCATAATACCGTTACATTTAATCACTTTGTTCTGCTTGAAGTATGAATGAACGATCTTGCAGAGTGAAGATGAAATCTACAAGTGAAAGAACCAAGTCAATAGATGGGTGAGTAGTTTTCTTCTCTTGATTTGAGAAAATATAATCCAGTTAAAAATCCTGAAACCCCAAATACGACGAAGATATCAAACAAAGTATGGGTCTACTCTGGAAACTAACATTTTTCATAAAAAGAATTGTTTTGGATGAAATTTGCATTTTTGGAGATTCGGTGACGCCTGAGTATCAGTGAATTGAGAAAAATGTAAAGTTCGACAAAAGCAACTTTTTTGATTTTGTGTGTTTCTGGAGTGGGCTCAAGTATGATATTGAAACAATTTTCTCAATTTTCTGCTAGTTTTACGGTGATGGAGGATAAACTACAAAATGAAATGCAGCAGCAAATGGAAGATCAAAGTCTTCTTAGTTGTGCTTGTGATTTTGCCAAAGATTATTTGGCTTTTTCAAAGGAAAGACATGTTTTTCCTTTTGAAGAAGATATAGAAAATTTAGCAGTATTTGAGGAGGTCATGCCTGTGGAATCGGGCCAACCTCATGAAATATTAAATAAGCTTAATAATTATGGAGGCCCAGCTACTCTTCCTATGACAGGAGGAAGATATTTTGGCTTTGTAAATGGAGCTGTTGTACCTATTGGGATGGCAGCTAGATGGCTAGGTGATGCTTGGGATCAGAATACAGCGTTACAGATTATTTCTCCTATTTGCAGTAAACTAGAAGAAGTAACCCAGAAATGGCTGATAGATATATTTGACTTGCCCGAGCACACTGTGGCTGGATTTGTTAGTGGAACCAGTATGGCTACTTTTTGTGGTTTGGCAGCTGCGCGTTTTCATATATATAAAAAATTAGGCTGGGACTGGCATCATAAAGGGATGTTTGACGCCCCCAAGCTTAATGTGATAGCCAGTATTCAATCTCATTCTACTGCTGTAAAAGCCTTGGGTCTTCTTGGCTTTGGAAAGGATAATATCAAATGGATAGACGTAGATGATGAGGGAAGAATAAAAGTGAAAAAAATCCCGCATTTAGATGAAAAAACGATTGTTGTTTTGCAAGCTGGGAATGTAGACTCTGGTTCTTTTGATGATTTTGAATCAATAGGAAAAATGGCTGAAAAAGCAGGAGCATGGATACATATTGATGGGGCTTTTGGGCTTTGGGCAGAGGCCGTAACGGAATTAAAACATCTTACCAATGGTATGCAACTGGCTGATTCATGGTCAGTGGATGGACACAAAACACTCAATACTCCTTATGATAATGGTATTGTCCTTTGCAAACATGCCAATGCCTTGAGTTCTGCCCTCCACATGAGTGGTTCATACATTGTGAATAGCAGCGAGAGAGATGGTATGTATTATACTCCTGAAATGAGTAGACGAGGGAGAATAATTGAGCTTTGGGCCATTATGAAATATCTTGGAAAAAATGGAATAGATGAAATGATTCTTACAATGCATAAGCGATCTTTACAATTCAGGGATGCACTGTCAGAAGCTGGTTTTAATATTCTCAATGATGTGGTTTTTAATCAAGTGCTTGTTGCTTGTGAAAATGATGTTTTAACATTGTCTACTTTAAAAGAAATACAGGAAGATAGAGTGTGCTGGTGCGGCCCATCAGAATGGTTTGGTAAGAAGGTGATTAGAATAAGTGTATGCTCTTGGGTGACTACAAAAGAGGATGTGGAAAAAACAGTGGCATCATTCGTAAGATCACGAGAAAAGGCGCTCAACATTGTTTAATTACACTCTTTTATTATTATTTTGCATAGAAGTTGTTTACAAACAAATTGTTAATTTATTTGCAAGCCATTGTTAAGTCATTCATAAAATCATTCTTTCGCGAATCTGGATTGTGTGGTCACATCTTTGATTTGAATCCTCAATACTTCATCTTTTTCTGGATTCATAACTATGGCTATGAATCTTCAAAAGAGATTCGCCTTGATAATCAAGCACTTACAACTAATTTTAGCATACTGTATTTATCAATTTCATAAAATAAAAACGATGAACGATACATTGAGAAACATATTAGCCGTAGTAGCTGGAGTCTTAATAGGTGGCGTGGTAAATATGGGCATAGTCAAATTTGGAGCTTCTATTATTCCTAATCCTGAAGGTTATGACTTTTCTACTTTGGAAACAATGAAAGAAAACTTTCACCTGTTACACCCTAAAAATTTTATTGTTCCATTGTTAGCCCATGCCTTAGGCACATTGGCAGGAGCCTTTGTTATTACAAAAATAGCTGTCTCCCATCATCTCAAGTTGGCACTTTTCCTTGGAGCTTTTTTTCTTATAGGAGGTATCACTATGGTGGTCAGGTTACCGTCTACACCTATCTGGTTTGCAGCACTTGATTTATTGGGGGCTTATTTACCTATGGCCTGGTTGGGACATAAGTTAGGCAGAGGTTAAAATAGTTGCCTTAACTGGGTGCAGATTAGCACCAATACCAATGTGTTTGGATAAAATACTGGTTTAAGCATGATAGCAACAATCAGAATGTAACCATTAGTACAGCATCTCTATCTCATTCTTTATCTTTATTGTTATGGATATACTCAAAGCTATTATCCTTGGAATCGTTCAAGGGCTTACAGAATTTCTACCAGTCAGCAGTAGTGGTCACCTTGAAATTGTCAATCACTTTATGAATTCTAGTAGCAGAATTGATTCTGATTTGACGATGGTTATTATTACCCATTTGGGCACTGCACTAAGCATTGTATACGTATTTAGAGATGATATTCTTTCCATTCTAAAATCTCTTGTCACTTTTAATCGAAATGATGATTTTGATTTTAGTATGAAGATTTTACTTTCGATGATACCAGCCTTGATAATAGGATTGGCTTTTGAAGATTTCATTGAAGATCTTTTTGCAAGTAGCACCTTGATTTATGTGGGAGCTTTTCTTTGCATTACTGCTTTGGTTTTGTGGTTTACACCAAAAGAAAACACTAATGAGAAAGTGACATTTCCAACAGCTCTGGGCATAGGAGTTGCCCAAGCTATTGCTATTTTACCTGGTATCTCACGCAGTGGCATGACCATAGCTACAGCCTTATACCTAGGCGTAGACAAGGCACGAGCCGCGAGATTTTCATTTTTAATGTTGCTGCCAGTAATTTTCGGTAAAGTTATATTGGATGTTGTAGGCGGTGATTTGACTGTTACAACTGATCAGGCTTATCCTGTTATTGCTGCTCTTATTTCTTCTTTTATTGTAGGAATATGGGCCTGTAAATGGATGATTCAAATTGTAAAAAAGAGCAACCTGAGATACTTTGCTATATACTGCTTGATAGTTGGGCTATTGGTTATAGGATCTTATTTTGTAGGATGAGGCCTTCATATAGTTGATACAAGTTGGGAAAGTATATTTCTAAAACCGATAAATTTTTATAACCGTAATAATGTGTATTGTAAAATATTAAAAGAACTATCCACAGTTAGGGTGTAATTCAATTTGTCGTTTTCGTAAAGAGGTCAGAGACCTTTTTACAGAATATCACACAATCATATGGCCTTATATGACATTTTGAATTACACTGTGCGTTCTGAAGATCAAAAGAGAACATGTTATTTACTACATGGAGGTGGCAAATCTTTATAGTTTGTCACAACCGAAACCTTGAGCCCACTCTGGAAACTCACAAAATCAAAAAAGTTGCTTTTGGCGAACTTTACATTTTTCTCAATTCGCTGATACTCAGGCATCACCGAATCTCCAAAAATGCAAATTTCATCCAAAATAATTCTTTTTATGAAAAATGTTACTTTCCAGAGTGGACTCAACCTTTAATCATTTGGATAGATCACTTTTTTGTAGTTTTCTCAATTAAACATCATAGGTAAATATTAAAGGAAGAAATTTTAAATGAGGATTTACCTCTTTTTCAATAAACCGTGAAAAAGTTTCCTTTTCTTCCCATAATTGTACAGAAGGTTGAGCTTGCATGGTGTAACCTGAATATAATAGTGGCGTAATTTGAATATTTAATTGGTGTAATTTGAATATTATAATGGTGTAATCTGAATATTTAAT
>JAZGFD010000105.1:0-5366 GCA_036479115.1 Saprospiraceae bacterium
TCTGACCACTTCTTGCACTAATAGCTACGTCGGGTAGTCGATATGCATTTCCCCTCTGGTCATATACATCTTCGAGTACACCATCTGGAGTTGCGTCTCCATCCTGTTGTCCATCGTCTCCATTATTGGGGCCTTCTGTTATAACAGTCAGTGCAAAGGAAGTTACAGACGTATTACCACAGTCATCTGTTGAAATCACAAATAAGCTCAATCATGCATGCAACCCAAGTCATCGATCGAAAGTTGTCAACTTTCTATACATTTACCCACTTTAATTGGACTATTGAGCACATACATAGAATATACTTAACTCGTTGATTCTCAGTTTCAAGTCCTAGATGACTGATTTTAAACAAAGTTTCAGTTCTTATCCATCTTATGGTTAAATTTGGCAGCTTTATGGATGATAGAGCCAATTCGTTGTACAGAAATAACTTCTGTTGAGCACCTTTTTTTGGTTAATGAAAGTGGTTTAAACAGTTTCAATACGAGTATTGCTTTTTCCTTTTTTAGTAAGCCCCTAAAAGCTTGAGTAATTCCGAAAATTTTATGCACAAATACAGATTTTTAATATTTGAATTTCTATGGCTGACTATTACAGCCATAATAGCCTTAATTATAATATTTCCGATATATCAATCTTTAAACCTCAATTATCCTTTTTATTTTGAAAACATTTTATTCGTGGTTGTGTCGAGTTTATGTGTCAAGTTCATATTCTTTTTTGAGTATTCAGTGCTGCGAAATAGTATTATCACGAAAGTGATATTGATTTTTTTAACTCCATTTGTTTTTATTTATTTAATTGATTTATATTTTAAATATGTGTCATTTGGAAATGACATTGGTTATCAATCTTTGGTTACCCATCTATTAAATACAGATCAGATGGCTATGGTAACTTATATCAAAAGGGTAGCAATGTTTTTCTCTGTTTCATCACTAATCGGAGTTTTGTTAATGCCATTCAAAATGATAAGATCTATATGGAGACAGGTGAATAACCCCAACAACCTAAATAAAACTCTATAGCAATTAATGCCATTAAATTTCCGACATTGACCTAGCGTGATTTGAGAAAAATAAGTCAACCTAAAAACTGAAAAATAATGCGCGATAGGGAAAACACCATGAATCGAAAAACTTTAGTTTCAGGAGCCATTATCATCTTATCTATCCTATGTTTTTTATGTTTGAGCCTTGATTTTTATTCCAATAACCTATCTACTACACAATGGGATCAAAGCGGTGATGGGCTTAAAAATTATTTTACTTTTGCTTACCACTACAAATACCTAAGCACCTTTTCTTTTACAGGATTTTTATATCCTTTTGGTGATTTAACAACATATACCGATTCACAATATCCTTTTGTACGAGCACTTCAGAGCTTAAAATATTTCAACATTGACCTATCAGAGCATATTCTCTTAATTCTAAATTTAGCGCCGATTGTATCTTTTCTAATAAGTGGATTACTGATACAAAGAATATTAAGTTTCAACAATGTAGATACTAAAATGCAGATAGTAGGAGCTGTTTTTTGCATAGTTTTATCTCCACAAATATTGCGCATTCCATCTCATTTTGGTTTGTCTTATTCTATTTTCTTTCTCACTTGTTGGTATCTTGTTTTAAGTATAAGAGCAGACACCAAAAATTTGAGTATATATCCTAAACTACTATTTCTGTCTTCCATTCTTTTTTTATCGGGATTTATTCATGCTTATCATTTGGTCATTATAAGCGTATTTATTATTGTTTTTTCGTTCATCTATTTTCGACCCAATACAGTCAAAGCGATTCAAATCATTTATTCTGTCTTAATTGCCATAATCTCATTTTATCTATTTTTTCAAGTTATTGACAGCGTTATTGACCGTCCTAAAAACCCTTATGGCCTTTGGGCCTACAAAACTACTTTTACTGACTTTCTGCCAGGTCATGGCCCGTTTGCATCTTTATTCAATACTAGATTTATTCCAGAAAGGCTAAGCGAGGGGTATTGTTACCCAGGATTTTTGCCTTTTTTATTGCTTCTCCTTTTATTGATAAAAAAACTCTTCCCAGGCCAAACTTTGGCAGGGCTTTCTTACAAGCTAAGTTGGTTTCAAAAGTCAACGCTCTGGGCAGGATTATTTTGTTTGTTTATAGCTATGGGTGTTCATTTGTATTTTGGAGATTGGCTGTTAGAACTTGTTTCTCCATTAAAACAATTTCGAGCCTTGGGAAGATTTTCATGGGCAGCGTACTACTCCATCTTTATTATTTGCATCATCCTTATTTCTAATTGGATACAAAAAATTGAAAATCCATTAGCTCGGAATCTATTGTTTATCTCAATTTGTTTTGGCTTGTGCTTAGATGCCTATTCTTACCATAAGGATTTTGGGAAAGTCATCGAAAAGTATAAAATCACAGATTTGTTAAACAATGAAAAAAGCATTACTAATTTACTAAAAGGACATGCTGATCCAAATGATTTTCAGGCAATGTTGCCGCTTCCTATGTCCACCGAAGGAGCAGAAAAATTTAACTTAAAAACCAATTATTTTATAAAAACCAGATGCCTTCCTTTTTCTTATCAAACTGGAATGCCGATGACCATAGGCATCATGTCAAGAGTATCTAAATCTAGCATGTTTAAAATTCTGCAATTGGGAAATTCTATCTATGGCCAAAAATTGTTAAAATTAGATCACTTTCCTTCGACTCTTCCTCTTTTATTAGTCATCCACAATGAATATAAATCAGATCATTTTGATATTTTAGAAAGAGCTGAATTCATAAACAGTGATGATAAAATTTGTTTGTATAAAATTTCTTTGAAAACTATACTACACCAAACACCTTATCCCATTGATCATTCATACATTGAATTATCATCAAAGGATTTTTATGTTAAGAATGATACTCTGATATATTTCAACGATTTTGATAATGAAAATTTAGAAGGAATGGACCACAAAATCGGATGTTATTTTAGTGAAAAAGGCAAAAATGTAGTCTTTGAAATAAATATAGAAAATCACAAGGATTTTGATGTCGAACTCAGTTTTTGGAATAAAATATTAATTGACAAAAGCACAGTGCCCGTTTTTAAGGTAAAAATGTACAATGAAAATGGGGTAGCATTCCAAGATGTATTTAGAGATTTTGACTTAAATCGCGTAGAAGTATATGATGATTGGGTGAGATATAAAAGGCCATATAAAATTGAAGCTGACATCAAGAGGATTGTGTTAGAAGTGAATGGGAAACACCAAATTTTAGATAATGTTTTACTAAAATCAAAAAACGTAAATGTAGTCAAGCACACTTTATCAAATGAGGCTCTCGTCAATCATTTGATGGTAACATTCTGATCCGTATTATTCTTAAAAGCGAAGGCAGCTCTTTTAGTAAACTCAATGTACTTATAGTGCTATGCTTGATCCCTTTTCTTATCTGAATATTGACAGATTTGTATCGAACACCAGTTTTTATTGAAATCACTACAAATTCTAGATCAAATAAAAATCGTGGCGATTTAGTTTTCAAAAAAATTGAGCGCCCATAAGCATTCATGGCTTTCAGTCCAGCCTGTGTATCGTCAATAGTTAAAATTAAAATATTGCGATTAAACCATTTAAGGGCTTTGGAAATTAGTATTCTGAAAGATGAGAGATTTTGATGATATGAGTCGTTTCTTTTACCAATAATAACATCACCTTCATTTTTTAATACAGCATTTACAATGCGAGATATGCTTTCATATTCATAAGGTATGTCAGCATCAATGTATAAAGAATACGGTGATTTACTAGGCCGAAGTCCTTTTCTCAAAGCCTGCCCTTTTCCTTCGTTAATAGCAAGGAAAATATAACACAGTTGTGGATATTTTGATGATATATAGGAAATAGAATCGGTAATTTTAGTGGTGCTTCCGTCATTCACAATAACAGGTATAAAATTTACCTCTTGGTAATTACTAGAAAGTTGTATAAGCGTATCGACTACTTTCTTTTCCCATCCTTGCTCTGGGTTATAAACGGGTATGACAAAATCAAAAAATGTTTTTTTACTCATGATTATTCATAAATAAATTACTTGATATATTATCAGAGAGGTAAAATGATTGATTGGTTAATTTATAGTGGGTACCCGTTTCGATAATTATTTTATGATTGATATATTCGTTGATTGTTTTCAAAAATTCAGTGGTTTTTGAATAATCATAGTGATTTAGAATAGATTTTGATACTCCTGTTGCTGTGCGTAGCCCTAGCATAATAATTTCGTTAAACTGGTTCTGTTTTGAAAGTATTTCTTCATCAAAATAATCAAAGTCACCCAAAATTGCTTTCATGTATTTTGAGTTGTTATTGATGTTCCATCTTCGTCTATTGCTTTGATAACTATGAGCAGAGGGCCCTACTCCCATATAAGCCGTTCTATTCCAATAATTAGAATTGTGTTTTGATTGAGCACCTAAGAGGGAATAATTTGATATTTCATAGTGATTATATCCTTGACTTGCCAAAAAATCATGAGCGTAAAAAAATTGAGATTCTTGATCATTTTCTTTAGGAAGAGTCATTTTGTTATTATTTACAAAATGCCACAGAGCTGTATTTTCTTCCAGTGTGAGGTTATAGCACGAAAGATGTTGAACTTCCAAATCAATGGCTTGTGACAAGGTTTCTTGCCACAAATTATTTGTTAACTCAGGTAGGCCAAAGATCAGGTCAATAGAAATATTTTCGAACCCAATTTGCTTTGCCTTTTGCACAGATTGTTCAGATTCATCTCCAGTATGTACGCGATTCATTTGATATAGTAAATCATCAGAGAAAGATTGTATACCGATGCTTAACCTGTTTATTCCTGATCTCTTAAGTTCTTCTAATATGCTGTAGTCCAGGTCATCAGGATTGGCCTCTATTGTTACTTCCAAAGATTGACTGATTTGATAATGGTCATATATTGTTGACAACAAAAGACTTACCTCTTTTTGTGACATAAGAGATGGAGTGCCACCACCAAAGTAGATTGTATTTACTTCTTCTCGTGAAAATTCATCAGCTCTTGATGACAGCTCAAGACATATAGCCTCTATCATCTCAGATTTATATTTCATAGATGTGCTAAAATGAAAATTACAATAGTGACAGGCCTTCTTGCAAAAAGGAATATGAATGTATATACCAGCCATTATAAAATGGTTACAAAGTTTAATCCATCAAACATTGGCAAGATGAAATTTGATATACGTGGATCATTTCCAATCAATGCATTTAATTCTTGCATGGATTTAGTAATCCCCTTTGCTTCTTCTTGCAATATTGTTCCTTTCCATAATACATTGTCAATGATTAAGAGGGCTT
>JAZGFD010000106.1:0-26995 GCA_036479115.1 Saprospiraceae bacterium
TTTTTTAATTAGCTGATTCTCAGGCATCACCGAATATTAAAAAACTAAATTCTCATCCAAACGATTCTATTTCATAAAAATAGACAGTTTCCGTTCAGGCACTAATTAGAACTGACTAATTCAGCAAGGATGCTAATTTCTCCATATTTATTAAAAGGGGGAATCGCATCCGAGTATTTTGGAATTGAATAATTATTTTTAGATTACTCTAAATTATTTTTTATATTTAACTAATAAGCAACTTTTCAGATGGCAACATTTTGGCTAAAAAAGGTTCTTTTTCAACTACACATCAGCTGTGTAGTTACATTTATAATATAAAACCCGTGATAGAATTTTTTCAAATATTTTCAGAAGAATGGGCAATTAGGGCATTAGTTGCTTCATCACTAGTAGGTATACTTTGTGGTGTTTTGGGTTGTTTTTTGGTACTCAGAAACATGTCATTAATAGGCGATGCATTGTCTCATGCCATATTACCTGGTGTGTTTATCCCATTTATGATTATAGGTTATAGCAAAGTGGGTTTTTTTTTAGGAACACTTTCAGCAGCAATAATAAGTGCCATAGCTATTACTTGGATACAAAACAACGTAAAAACCAAAAACGACGCTGCCATTGGCATCGTATTTACATTAATGTTTTCAATAGGCGTAACAGGCATTTCATTTTTAAATAATGCACAAGGAGTTCATCTTGATTTAAAAGACTTTCTGTTTGGATCAACGTTAGGCATTTCTAACGAAGACATTGTTATTACCTCTATCGTTACTCTGTATGCTATAGCAAGTGTTATCATTTTTTATCGCTATTTATTTATCACTACATTTCAGGCTACCATTGCAGCTACCATGGGTATTTCTGTACAATTTGTACATTATTTTCTAATGCTTTTGGTGTCTTTAGCTATTGTAGCATCATTACAGACAGTAGGGATTATACTCGTAGTAGCCATGTTAATTACACCCGCAAGTACAGCTCTTTTACTCTCTAATAATTTAAAAAAAGTTTTGATAATTTCAGGTATAATAGGGCTATTGTCGGCAGTATTTGGCCTGGTGGCTGCGATTATCCTTAACACTCCGCCTGGGCCAGCTATGTGTATTATGGCCACTCTGTTCTATGCATTGGCTGTAGTGTTCTCCCCATCAAAAGGAATCCTCATTAAAAGGAAAAATAAAAGGGATCAAAAGGCTCTGATCCAACGAGAGGACATCTTAAAATTGATGTACAAGAGCAAGATAATTTTATCAAAAAAGGCAATCATTGACAGAATGAGTTATACCTCCTCTACCCTATCATCACGTCTTTCAGAACTTACACAATCTGGGGCAATTGCCGTTGTAGAAGGCGGGTATAAAATTACTGGAAGAGGAAGAGATTTAGGAGAAAAATTAGTAAGAGCTCATAGGTTATGGGAATCATATTTGGTGGATGAAATGGGCCTTAAAGATGACCAAATACACGAAGATGCCGAAAATCTCGAACATGTATTAGATCATGAAATGATTGACAGTTTGGATGAAAAATTAGGCTTCCCTGATAAAGATCCACATGGTGCACCTATACCTCAGAAAATGGAAAGAGCAATGAGTCCTCTGCTGGCATTGAAAACCAAAAGCAGGGCATATATTTCTAAAGAACAGCTAAATGCCAAAGTGGAAAGTGAACTATTTGAGTTGGGATTATCTGCAATGATGCCAATACAAGTAACTGATATCCAAGAAGATATAATTACACTAAGTACATCTCATGGATTTGTGGACATCAGTGTGGATTTAGCCCGAAAGCTCAATATTGATAAGATGAAAAAGTAGAAAATAAGTGACTACTCAAGTACCATTAATAGAGAATTAAGTTTGGACTATTTGCATCATAGTTAAGTGCATATTGAAATTTCCTTTATCAAAGTATCACAAACTGTCCTTAGGGTACAAAAGACATGTTGGCCTGATTTAAACATGCCAGATATTTTAACCTTGACCTTAGCCATTCTATCTAATAGCACGTTCAGAACCGATCTATAAATCCTGTAGGGATTTAATATTCGTATGGTTTTATTGTATTGAAGAAATTCGACCCTGCCGGGGTCGTATGTACCGATTATAGTCTATTTTTTATAATCATATGAACCCTTCAGGTTCAACTCTGGGTTACTATTAATGCGAAAATAGCTTGTGTCTATTAAAAAAATGTAATTTTTAAGTTCAAAAGCACACCACCTGAGTAGTCACGAAAATAAAATTGTTGCTTACTTTGTTTCTACATCAAACCGGACGAATATCTGATTTCTTAAATCTATCCGATCTGGTGCTCCAAGAAAATAGTACAGCTCCACCCTTTATCTAAATCCCCTTGCTCTGAGCATTCTTGGTTTACCTTGCATGTCCTTTTTTATAATTACTTCTCTAAACATAGATTCATAAATTACTTTAATTTTCTCCATTCTGAACTCATTCAATTCCAAATATATAGTCCCATCTTTACTTAAATGACTTTTTGCAAATAGAGAAATATTGCGATAGAAAATAAGTGCATCAATACCAGGAGCAAATAAAGCCTTATCAGGTTCAAATTTCAATGTATTATCAGTCATTTGATCCTTCTCCGCAATGGCAATATAAGGAGGGTTAGAAACGATTATATCAAAAGCGCCAAATGCTTTCCATAAGGATTGGTCCAAGAAATTAATTCTAAAATACTCAATGTTTGCGCTAAGTTTTTTTGCATTAATACGAGTACAGTTCATTGCATCCATAGACTCTTCTAAAGCAAATACTCTAAAAGTGGGTTTCTTTTTTTTTAGGGTGATACATATACATCCTGAGCCTGAGCCTATGTCTAAAACATCACGTTGTTTGTGATCTAAATTATTATCATTTAGTATCCATTGCACTAACTCTTCTGTCTCTGGGCGAGGTATTAATACATGGCTATTGACCATGAAATCATAACCATAAAAATTTGTCTTTCCAAGAATATAATCTATTGGTTCTGATCGCTTTAACCTCTTTATTGAGACATTCAAGCTTTCCTCTTCTTCAAAATAATCTATACGTTGAAAATTAGTAATACCATATAAATCCACGAATAGCAATCTTGCAACATTAGTAGCTTCTCTGCGGTCATAAGTGCCAAGAAGAGAATAAACAGTGTAATCAAAAGCAGCTTTTATCGTCACAGATTAATGTATTTTAAATGGAAATTTGTTTCCTGATAAAGGATAGTTTTTCAATTTTCTTTTTAGCTTTTCATAACCAAATCTGGTTATATTTTTTTGTCTTACAAATTGCATTATTTTAGAATTTAATGTTTTAGCATACCCAAATTTAAACATGATTTCTTCTACATTATTAAAGGCAGGAGTTTTGCCATAAAAGGTAAAATTAGATCTAAATTTTAAATGAGTAATAAAATATATAATGGACTGCTGATCTTGCTTAGAAATAGTATCAAAAGTATTGAACATATCCGTATTTGTTGGTTCATATTGCACCCATGAAGGCAAAGGAACTATTTCATTATGCATCAATTCCATATTCTTTTCATATGGCAAATCATTTGTCTTCAAAAGATCAGTTAAAATATTTTTTTTATTCTCTATCAAATCCTCGTATTTGACAATTTTTAGGTTTCCTCTTTCCTCAAATCCAATACTGATATTAAACAAATATAGGCCACAAGCATAAGGAATAGACCAGCCTCTTTTGTACATTGAAGCGATGGCATCATATGGATTTCTTACTGTTAATATTCTCTGAGTTTTTGGGAAGTGGCGCTGCAAAAGATGTAAACAGATAGCATTAGACGGCGTCTTTTCTGCAATGACATTTATCTTCTGATCTATTAACACATTAGAATAAATATTATGTATAAATGACTGGTAATCTTTAGATTGCTCTACATATGAGGCAAATGGCCTGCCTTTTATTAAGTGATCAATTTGAATGCCTTTGTGGACATGCCAGCCAGATGACATCAAGGTATTCAGATTTGATTGCATTATGATATTTTGGGCATTTCCCCAATCCAGTAACCAGTCAGGATGAGTAAGGAGGTTGGTTTCAGGGCCGCAGTAGACCTGAGAATGTTGATTGAGAAGGTGGGCCAAAAGCGAAGAGCCTGTACTTGCTGAACCTCCTATAATTATTTTCAATTTGGCCTTATTCATACTTCAAATATTCGCCGCCAAATAGCAAAACTAATGTGTTTAAAATGCCTATAGTTTTCCGGTTGATTTTCTATTGACCACCAATTTTCATAATGGTCATGAATATAGTCAACATCATAGACGTCGCTCAATCGATTGTTAAAATACTGAATCCAAATTTCTTTGTTATTCGCTATCCATGTGTTATTAGGGCTGAGAAGACCTTTTTTATCACGACGATCCAAAACTTTCTGCGGCAAATCATTAATAAAACTGTCGCGAAGGATGGCCTTAGATGCGCCTCCTCTAAACAAGTGTTTATCAGAAATCTGTGCTATTTCTCTCGCCCATTTAATGTTTTCAGCAAAAGGATAAATCATCTCTAAATCAAAATGGCGGCTCATTCTATTTGTAAATCGGGACAAATGTCTCACACCTCCATCAAAGAACTCATTTCTCATTCTTTCTCTAAGATCACACGTTTTTTTACTCTTTTGTGCAAAATGAATTTCAAGTGTGGATTTTAAAAATTCTGAGTTATAAAGTTGCCATTCACCTTTGTATTTGAGGAACAATTTATTTAGGATTTTTGAAGACACTATGCGATTTTTAACAATAGATTTTATTGTATACATTGTCTCTTTAAAATTCTGCCCTTTCCACCCAATTACTTCAGCCGCTGCTAGGAGTTTGAGGGATCTAAAATATTGCAAGGTAAGTTGATGTTTATAATGATCATGACCACCATAAAGGGCATCGGCTCCTAGACCATCCCAAATATATTTTTGTCCATCCTCAGCACATTTTTGCATTAATATAAATTGGTTAAAAGTCCCAGATGAGAGCGTAGGCCACTCAATTACTCTATGTATATCTTCTATTTCGTTGATGAATTCTTTAGATGATGCAAATACTTTTTTCCATGATACATGTGGATATTGATCTGCAACTTCTTTGGCATAATAGGATTCATCTATACTTTTGCACGCATAGGTCATGGTATAAAATGTCAACTGATTTGGTGGGAGTAATTCATGTAAAACATGAGCCAAACAACTGCTATCTATACCACCACTGAGCAATAAAGCATGAGAAGCATCCATAGAATATTTTGTCTTTTCGGATATGAATGATTCTATTGCTTGTCTGTTGCGTTGTACCAATTTTCGGTACTCAATATGCCTATTTTCTTCGTTTGATATTACTGCGTATTTTTTAGAACGAAAAACCCAATTGTGCAAATCACAGGTAAAAAAACATCCTTGTTTCACTTCTTTTAAACCATATATAAGGGTCTCATTTGAATGTTCCATTTTATTAAAAAAGAGCATTTCAGATACAACTTTTTGATTGATTCTTAGTGAATGAGGTAGCACCTTTATGATTTCAGAAAGGGCATTACTAAAAATGAATATATCATTATCGTGATAATAATACAAAGGGCATATTCCAGGGATATCTCTGACTAAAATGACGTTATTTTTCTGATTATGGTACGATATTATGCTCCATTTGTTATCTACTACGAATTGCTTATTATCAATTATTTGGAAAATTATTTGATCACCTTGAGTATTATCCATTTTTCCATTTACCCAATTTTTTTTATTAAGATCATAATTGCAATAAAATGGAGGCCGTGAGTCTAATAACTTAATATTTGGATCTATGAGGTCTTTTATGACTTTTCTCCTATATACTATGCCAGTAATAATTTGCTTCAATACGAAGGTCTAGGTTTGTTGCTGTAATTTATAATATGCTCTGGCTTTAATCAGATCCTTGGGTACATCTATTCCTATACTTTCATTCTCGGTTTCGAACACCTGTATGCCGTACCCATTCTCAAGCCATCTCAACTGTTCTAATCGCACTGAAATCTCCATAGGATGTAACGGCAATTTTACTAATTCCAATAGCACATCCCTCCTAAAGCCATAAATACCAATGTGTTTGTACACTCCCTTATCTTTTTCGATCTGAACTTCTACTCTGGAAAAAAGAACGGCAAGGCCATTCTTATCCGTTTTTATTTTAACAACATTAGAATTATTATTCTCTTCTATATTGCATTTCTTCATTAAAGTTAGAATAGAAGATTTGCTTTTCTTTAGACGCAAAATCAAATTGTCTACATCATTAGGGTTTATAAATGGTTCATCACCTTGTAAATTGACAATATACGCATAGTCAGACATCAATTTTGCTAATTCAGCTATTCGAGAAGTGCCGTTTATGTGTTTTTCATTGGTAATCAATGCTCGACCGCCAATGTCAATAATTGTTTTTTCTATTCTAGAATCGTCAGTCGCTACAATGACAATATCAGCTTGCTTTACTTGTTTAGCTCTTAAATACACTGATTGAATGACATTAAATTCATCGATCATCTCCAAACTCTTTCCTGGAAAACGAGATGAATTAAATCTCGCAGGGATAATAATAGCAGTTTTGTGCATATGCATAAAAACTTATTTGCCGGCTAAGGTACAGAAGAACATTTGTACTAGAGAAGAGATAATTACTTCGGTGGAGCCAATTTTTGGATAAAAAAATTTTTTTTCTACCACATTTCATCTATTTTTTTTGCCATAGTTCTGCTATACCTTAAAAAACGAGCTTTCAATGGTAAAAAATAACATTTTTTGTGAATACTCAGGTACCATTAAAAGAGAATTAAGTTTGGACTATTTGCATCATAGTTGAGTGCATATTGAGGGTTTCTTTTTCTCAAAGTATCACAATCAGACCTTAGGGTACAGAAGACATATTGGCCTGAGTAGTAACCACCTAATATCTATGAATCCTGTAGGGATTTAACATTTATAGATTATAAATGAAGAATATCGGTTCGGTTTATTCCAAACCAACAATCTCAAAAACAAATCTTGTAGGGATTTAATATTCGTAGGGTTTTATTGTATTGAAGAAATTCGACCCTGTCGGGGTCGTATGTACCGATTAACGTCTATTTTTTATAATCATATAAACCCCTTCAGGTTCAACTCTGGGTTACTATTGATGCGAAAATAGCTTGTGTCTATCAAAAAAAAGTAATTTTTAAGTTCAAAAGCACACCACCTGAGTAGTCCATATTTTTTATTTTCTCTGATGATCATATCACTGGAGAAACCATGAATTAGCGAAAAAGTGAATTTTTTGTTATAGAGTCATTCAAAAAATAAATGAAAAAGGAATTGCATTTGTTCTAATCACTTTTTAATGGATAAAAATTCTAATATTTTCTTGAATAATTTGTTACAAAATCGCATCAAATGCTGACAATCACCCAAATACACATAGCATAATTTTAAATATATGGAATATTCGCCACTTTTTTTGTAATTAAAATGATAAAATTTAAGAATAATTTCTCAGATATTCAACATGTTATGTCTGAGATTATGTGATTTCGTTCAGGCACTAATTATCTAAGAATAATCGTTATCGTGAGGATTATCGTGAAGATTATTTAGAATTTGATATTTTGTAACTACTTAGATGGAGCCAATCTTGGACAAAAAAAAATTCTATTGCTAATATAACTTTTTTAAGCCTTAAAAATGAGCTTTATGAGGTAAAAGAAAGAACATTTTTTTACGTCAAAAGCGCCTACCTGAGTAATTAAAAAGAATTTGTATGAACAAATAATATTGCCATAAATCCTAAAAATACAAATGAGATAGGTGGTGTACTATAAACCCTAATGCTTATCTGATTGAACTTCCTTCACTTTCACTAATTTTTGTACAACTTTTCCGATACTCAAGCCTTGGACTACAATAGAAAATATCACTATCACATAAGTTACAGTAAGTATCAAACTTCTATTCATATCAGGCAGCAATGAAAGTGCCAATGCAATAGAAATACCACCCCGAAGACCTCCCCATGTCATAATCAATCCTGTATGAGGAATAAAATCAAGCTTCTCCTTATACAAAGCAATTGGGATACTGAGGCTTAACCATCTGATCACCAGAATAAGAGGAATACAAATCAATCCTGCTATGATATATGAAGAATTATAAGGCAAGATCAATATTTCTAATCCTATTAAAACGAATAAAATACCATTGAGCAAGGCATCAGAAGTTTCCCAAAATTTATCAATATAAAGCTCTGTATTCTTTGACATACTGGTATCGCGCACAGTGTCATGACCTACTATTAAGCCAGCTACCACCACTGCCAAAGGGCCTGAAAAATGAAGCGTTTGGGCCAAAAGGTAACCACCCATCACTATGGCCAATGTTATCAATACTTCTACACTATAATCATCTATACTCTTCATTAATTTATAAGCTGTATAACCCAATATACCACCTAGCACAATCCCTCCTACAACTTCTTCTAATAGGAGTAACCCAATCTCTCCCATGGTAATATTATCAATACCTTTTTGCGCTATAGCGTATATAGTAAGAAAGATTACCACCCCTATACCATCATTAAAAAGAGACTCGCCCACTATCTTTGTCTCTAGCTTTTTGGGTACACCTGCTTTTTTCAATATGCCCAGTACAGCGATAGGGTCAGTAGGAGATATTAATGCTCCAAACAAAAGACAGAAGATAAAAGGAACGTCCATACCCATCACACCAAAAAGATAATACGAAGATGTACCTATCAGCACAGTAGAAACCAATACCCCGAATGTAGCAAATGCTAGAATAGGTCCGCGTTGCACTTTGAGCTGATCAAAATTAGTATGGAGAGCACCTGCAAAAAGTAGAAAACTAAGCATAATTTCAAGTAGTACAGTGCTAAAATCAATCTGTGTAATCAGCTCTTTCAAAGGGTTGGTAATATCCGCATTCATCCACCCCAAAACAATCAAGAAAATGCTCATTATCATGGAAATAACCATTTCTCCAATACTATAAGGCAGTTTTACAAAACGAGCATTCGCATATGAAAATATAGCCGAGATAACAACCAGAATGGTAATAATATTGAATAAGTCCATAATACAAACTTAATGCAATTTGTAGCTTGTACATATGTATTGACCTCTTATTCACATACGTTAGTCTAAAAGTAGTTTTCTATATTCAATAAATGAAGACAGAGGGTTCCCTTGACTCGTTTTACAATCGAATTTTACATTTTTTTTTGTCATTAAAATGTCATCATCATGAAAAGAGTACTATTTCTCATCACTTTTTGTTGTTTATTTTTTCAAATCATGCAAGCCCAACTGACCTTGCCACCAAGTGGTAACAATCAAAAGTCAATAATCACCCAATACATTGGCTCACTTGTACATGTTACCGTGAAATACTCTAGCCCTGATGTTACTGGCCCGAATGGCAAAAGTAGAAAAGGAAATATTTGGGGTAAACTTGTACCATATGGTATGGCTCCTAATAATTTTGGGTCAGCATCAGAGATACCTTGGAGAGCAGGTGCCAATGAAAATACCATTATCAAGTTCAGCCATGATGTACTTGTCAATGGCAAGCTCCTGTCAGCAGGGAAATACAGCCTCCATATGATACCTGTTGAGAATGGCCCTTGGTCAGTAATATTTAATAATGACACTGACTCATGGGGTAGTTACTTTTATAATGCTGAAAATGACGCATTAAGAATTGTAGCCACACCTCAACCCAACGAATACCATGAGTGGCTCAATTTTGAATTTACTGAAAGACAAAAAAATAAAGCAACTTGTGAGTTACAATGGGAAGATATAAGCATACCATTTACAATAGAATTGCCAAATGCTAATGAACTCTATATTGCAAATATCGAAGATGAATTGAAGTCATCAAAAGGATTTACTTGGACCAATTGGAATGCTGCGGCTAACTTTGCTTTAACCAATAATACACATTTAGAAAAGGCACTTGAATGGGCAGAATATGCTCTTTCAGGCAGGTTTGTAGGCCAAAATAATTATACTACACTCACTACTAAAGCGAATGTTCTCATGGCTCTCAATAGAAATACAAAAGCATTTGGGATCTTAGATAAAGCAAAAATGTTAGGAAGTGCAGGCCAATTGCACAATCTGGGACGAATGCTGATTAACAAAGGATTAAAAGATAAAGCCCTTGAGATATTCAAATATAACCATGATAAAAATGAAGGTGCATGGCCTACTGAAGTGGGGATGGCACGTGGCTTGTCGGCCGTAGGTGACTTTACAAAGGCATTAGAGCATTGTAGAGTAGCTCATAGCCAAGCTCCTGATCAACAAAACAAAGACAATCTGGTATGTGCTATCGAAAAACTAGAAAAGAAAGAGGATATCAATTGATTTTAATTCGATTACAGCGGTTAAATAAAGAGGTTATTTTCTATAGGAAGTGGCCTCTTTTTTATTGAAGTTGTTTAATAGCGTATATTAAAATTAGTGTAACTACTTAGGTGGTGTGTTTTTGAAATCTGTCTGCCAATGAGGCAGGGAGAAGATTGCTATTTAATTGCTAAACACGGGCTATTTTTTGTATTAGTAGCAGCGCTATTACTTCATTTATTTAATACGTTAGTGAATCCCGATTATGTTGCCACATCTTCGATTTGAGACATATATTGCCGAAGGATAGTGATAAAAGAATTTTTTTTAGCCAAAATTGATACTACCTGAGTAGTTACAAATTAGTAAGTACTCAACTTTGTAATCATCATAGAAAGGCTAAAGGCCTTTAAGCTGACAGCCAATGGCAACGTCCATAATTGTTATAAAAATAGCCGAAGAATAATAAAAAAAAGAACTTTTTTTAGCCTTGACTCCACCCGAGCAGTTACCTTTTAAATAACGCTTTTTGCTTTTAATCCTTTATCACTATTTTTGAGATTCATTATACTGCAATGAAGAAAAAAGAACTCGATCTCAATAAAAACGAAGACCATCACCTTTTGAAAATTGGAGAATGGCAAAAACGCCTTAAAATCATCTATCAAGGTGGTGGTAAAAAGAAGATCGAAAAGCATCACGCCAAGGGCAAAATGACTGCCCGAGAGCGGGTGGATTACCTGGTAGATAATCCTAGAGATATTATGGAGATAGGCGCTTTTGCAGGGTATGACATGTATGCTGAATATGGAGGTTGCCCTTCAGCTGGAGTGGTGACTATTGTTGCGAAAGTGAGCGGTAAAATGTGTGTAATCATAGCCAATGATGCTACGGTAAAAGCAGGTGCGTGGTTTCCTATTACAGGAAAGAATAATCTCAGAGCTCAAGAGATTGCCTTAGAAAACGAATTGCCATTAATCTATCTTGTAGACAGTGCTGGAGTTTTTCTCCCTTTACAAGATGAGATTTTTCCAGACAAAGAACATTTTGGCCGTATTTTTAGAAACAATGCGCAACTCTCTGCAAAAGGAATACCTCAAATTGCCGCAATTATGGGGAGTTGTGTGGCAGGTGGAGCCTACCTTCCTATCATGTCTGATGAAGCACTTATAGTAGAAGGTACGGGCTCTATTTATCTTGCTGGCCCTTATTTGGTAAAAGCTGCCATAGGTGAAGAGGTAGACAATGAAACTCTGGGTGGTGCTGATACACATTGTGGGATATCTGGTGTCACTGATTACAAATTACCAAACGATAAAGCATGTCTTGACACCATTAAAGACTTGATGAATAAAAGCGCAAAGAGAGATAAATTTGGGTTTAATAGAGAAAAAACAGCCCCACCTAGTTATCCTGTAAAAGAGATTATTAATTACCTGCCTGCAAATAGTGCAAAACCCTATAACACCTACGAAATCCTTAACAGGTTAACAGATAAATCTGAATATACTGAATATAAAAAAGATTATGGCAAGACGATCATATGTGCATATGCGAGAATAGATGGCTGGAGTGTGGGCATAGTAGCCAATAATAGAGCTGTGGTAAAAAATGCCAAAAAAGAAATGCAGTTTGGGGGAGTGATTTACTCGGATAGTGCTGATAAGGCGGCACGATTTATTATGAATTGTAATCAAAAAAAGGTACCTCTTGTATTTTTACAAGACGTAACTGGGTTTATGGTAGGCAAACGATCTGAACATGGTGGCATCATCAAAGACGGTGCTAAAATGGTAAGTGCGGTTAGCAATAGTACGGTGCCTAAGATCACAATAGTAATAGGTAATTCCTATGGCGCTGGAAATTATGCTATGTGTGGCAAAGCTTATGATCCAAGATTCATTGCTGCATGGCCAAGTGCAAAAATAGCTGTAATGGGTGGCGAGCAAGCAGCCAAAGTCCTCACTCAAATACAGGTGACATCTAAGAAAAACAAAGGTGAACCTTCTGATCCTGATGAAGAAAAAGCCTTATTCGAAAAGATAAAAGCAAAGTATGACCTTCAAACTACCCCATACTATGCTGCTGCTAGGCTATGGGTAGATGCTATTATTGATCCCAGAGATACCAGAAAATTTATATCTACTGCATTAGAGGCCGCTGATCATGGAAAGGTAGAGAAGTTTCATCCAGGATTAATTCAAACGTAAATTAATGATAAACCTTGAGCCCACTTTGAAAACAGAGTAAATACTCAGGTGGGGGGCTTTTGAGATAAAAATATGGTATTTTTTTATTAGACGAGACTCATTTTTACCAGAATAGCAGAGCTATCTTTATCAAAATAGCCGAAGAATAATGAAAAAAGAACTTTTTTTTGCCAAAATTGACTCCACCTGAGTAGTTGCAAAACAGATAATTTTCACAAAATGAATTATTTTAGATGATACTATCTTTTTCTGAGATTTGTTGATGGCTGAGTATCAACAGATATATAAAGAGGATAAGATCACTAAAAGATTTATACAAAGCTTGTCGAAGTGAACATTTTAGATTATTTATGTTTTCGGAGCGGGCTCAACCATTCATAGGCGTCATTTTTTTTGTCAATGGGAATAAATTATCATCGCCTTTTATATACCAAAAAATGAAACCTCCAAAGCGCGAATTCTGGGGGGCATTACTTTTTTCTTTGTAGTATGTTATTACGCACTTTTCTAAAGAATAAAAATTAGAGAGCATAGAGGAAACAGTATATAGACCACATCAGAATGCGTAAATATATAGTTGCGGATGAAGTTTGAAGCCTTTGTCAAATGAACTTTTACTGTATTGGGAGATATGTCTAATTCCTTGGCTATCTGATCATTAGTCATATCACTTTGATAGCGCATCTGAAAAACTTGCTTCCTTTTCGGAGGTAGTGTATTGATTACTACATTTATAACTTGAAGACTTTCTTTGAAGTACAAATCCTCTTCAATTGGATTCAATAAACTTTCTTCATAGTGTTCTAAAAAAGAATTCTTGAGCTCCTCATTCCTAGCGATCTTACGCAATCGGTCTATACAATAATCTCTTGCTATTTTGTAGAGTAACCCACTCGCTGATTTCTTGCTATTTAATTGGGTTCTCTTATTCCAAAATTTAACGAACACATCAGATGTAATCTCATCAACAATTTCTTTTTTTCTGATGTACCTAAAACAATAATGATAAATCTTGCTATGGTAACAATCATAAAACCAACGGAAGCTATCAATGTCACCATTTTGCACTTTAAAAAGATGAAAAGCCTCATTTTGTTCCATTGGATTTAGCTTTTATTCTTTGCAATGGTAAATAATTATTTGTTAAAAATCATTTTTTTATTAAAAAAACGATGACAGAGTAATCCTTTACAATGTTTTATTCGGAGTAACTACCAAAGAATATAGATTGGCAACAAATATGAAAAGTCAGGCAGTATTAATAGAAAAGCTTTTTCGAAGTGAATGCACTAAGGAAGAACTCATGGCATTATTAAAGTTGATGGAAAATAATATGGGTGGCGATCATGGCACAATAATGAAATTGCTTTGGAATGAACTGGAACAGTATCCGGATCTTCATTCTAACCATTCCGAATTGATTTATAATGAAACATTATCCAAAATAAAAAACAAAAAACTTACGGATCAAAAAGCAAAAATAGTCAGTTTGCCTGTTCCTCAGCGGAGGTTCCTCTTCCGACGGATAGCGGTAGTAGCATTGTTACTTGTAACTGCTGGTTTTGCATGGAATGGGTTTTATTCTAACAAAACGATCACTGTTTCTACAGCTTATGCTGAGACCAAGAAGATTCAATTACCCGATGGATCAATGGTAGAGCTCAATGCTGGTTCTCAACTTTCTTACGACCAAAACTGGTGTGCGAGCTGTAACAGAAAAGTAAGACTAATAGGTGAAGCATTCTTTGAAGTAACAAAAAAGGTAAAAACTGGACAAAAATTTCAAGTTATTACCTCTGATCTGACAGTCGAAGTATTGGGTACAGCATTTAATGTAAACACGCTTCACAATCAGACTCAAGTATTTTTGGAAGAAGGATTAGTGAAGCTAGATTTAGGTGAAGCGGCGGAAGAAATGGTGATGAACCCAGGAGATGTAGTTACATATTCTATTAAGACCAAAGAACGAAAAAAACAACATTTTATAAAAGAAGAATCCATAATATGGAGAGATGGATTCACCAGTATGAAGAATATAGCTCTGGAAAGAATACTTGAAAAAATAGAGGATTTATATGGTGTAAAATTTATGCCTATTAATAGTGATAATCTAGATAGAAAGTTCACCATAGGAATTCCAGTTGACAACTTTGAGACTACACTAACGGTGCTCAAGGAAGTAACGAAATTAGATATTATAAAAAAAGGAAATCATTATGCAATACAATGATTTTCATACAGATTTAATTAATGAGGCAGAATAAATTATGTTCAGTCATCATGGCTTATTTAAAATAATCGTAACTACTCATGCGGTGTGCTTTTGAGCAAAAAAAGAGCCTTTTTTAGCCAAAATTTATACCACCTGAGCAGTTGCAAACAATCATTTGAAAAATGTGTACAATTATGAGGTTAACTAAACTTTACAAGCCACCAAAACACTTTCTTATCTTTTGCTTTCTTATTGGAATTTGGTTGCATCCAATGATGGCAAATTCTACAACTCTTAATAGTGAATCGCGAGAACTTATTGAAGTATTAGATGAAATGAGTGAGCGATATCATATTGCTTTTTCATACGAAACAAAATTACTGAAAGACATTAAAGTAAACTTTAATTTTCAAGAAAGAGAAAAATTTGAAGTAGCAGTAGATCGACTTTTAAATAGGACAGGATTCAAATATCGAGCTATAGGATCCAAGTATTTTATCATTCATGAAGCCAATAAAAAAGGCGCCAAAAATGCAAAAAAACTAGAGCGAAAGTTAAGGCAAATTCAAAGGCTAGAAAAGAGAGGAAAATTGAGTCTGCGGGAGACGAGTACTCAAATGGAAACTCAATTTCTTAATATTACAAAATCACTGGTGGCACTTAATCAAACTATAGATATCAGCGGCACCATTGTATCAACAAACGGTGAGCCCCTTATAGGAGCGACCATACAGGTAAAAGGAACCGCTACAGGAACCGCTACTGATTTAGACGGCTCATTCTCTCTTGCCGTACCAGATAATGCAGCTATTCTGGTAGTAGCATATCTCGGTTATGTCACTCAAGAAGTCTCAATAGAAGGCAGAACGATCATCAATATTATTTTAACAGAAGATATCAATGCACTAGACGAAGTAGTAGTGGTAGGCTATGGAAGGCAAACAAAAAGAAACATCACTGGGTCTGTTTCCACGATATCAGCCAGCCAAATTCAGGATATCGCCGTCACTAATTTTGAAAATGCCATACAAGGGCAGATGGCTGGTGTGCAAGTGAGTGAGACAAGTGGGGAGCCAGGAGCTGGCCCTACGGTACGTATAAGAGGGGTGGGCTCTATTACTGCTGGCAATGAGCCTCTTTATGTAATAGACGGATTCCCAGTATCAAAAAATGTTGACTTAGGTGTTCAGGGAGATAATTTTAGACGTGGTGCAGGAAGGTTTAGGCCTCCATCTGCTAATCCTCTAGGCACTCTTAATCCCAATGATATTGAATCTATTCAAGTATTAAAAGATGCATCATCGGCATCCATATATGGCTCTAGAGGATCTAATGGCGTAATTCTTATTACTACTAAAAAGGGCAATCGCAAAGGGAAACCTATTATATCTTATGACTCTTATGTAGGATCTCAGTCTGTAGCCAATAAAATAGATCTTATGAATGCAGCCGAACTTATAGATTACAACACAGAGGCTACTAACACTGCATATCTTCAGGCTAACCCTGGTGCCAGTGCAAGTGATCCTAACTCGGTACGAACCAATGGAGCATGGAGAATAGCAGATGATATTCAGAATCCAGATGGTACAGATACAGATTGGCAAGATGAGATATTTCGATCAGCCATAATACAGAGCCACAACTTATCTGTAGCAGGAGGATCTGAAAATGTTAGCTACTATGTAGCTGGTAATTTTTACAATCAGGAAGGCATCATAAGGAAATCAGGATTTGACAGATATAGTTTTAGAATGAATTTGCAAGCTGATATCAACAAAAAAATGAGAATAGGGTTTAATTTAAACCCTTCTTATACCACTTCGGATAAGCTTCCAGCTGGGTCACCTTATTTTGCGCGACCTCCAGGCATTGTCTACTCTGGACTTGTCCATTCCCCTACTGTTAGACCTTACAATGCTGATGGCACTCCGAATCAATTGGATAACCAGAGTTATTTGAATACCAGTGACGGTGCCGGCTCATCAATGTCTTCTGCCAGTAATCCACTAGCTATCATAGAAGCCATTGATGATCAATTGAATCAATTTAGGACTTTTGGTAGTGGTTATATCGAATTTGATTTGATGGATGATTTAACGTTTAAAACATATGTTGGGATAGACATCAATAATTACAAAAGAAATTTCTTCAGAAATAATAGCTTGTTGTATAGAACAGCAAGAACAGGAGAACCTTATGGACAATCCAGTTCTTCTGAGAGTGTAAGTTGGGTAGCTGAGCAAACATTATCATATTCTACTAAGATCGGTGATGCACATACTTTCAACGGTGTAGCTGGATTTACCGCGCAAAAAGAGAAAATAGACATCAATACGATTATTGCTGATAATTTTCCTGATGATTTAGTGGCTACCGTGAGTGGCGGCCAGGTAGTACAGGGTACAGCTGTACAAGAAGAATGGTCACTAGTATCTATGCTAGCAAGAGTGAATTACGATTATAAAGACAGGTTTTTAGTTACTGCGTCCATCAGATCCGATAAATCTTCCAGATTTGGAGCAGGTAATAAGACAGGGATATTCCCATCAGCATCAGTAGGATGGAGAATATCAAATGATCTTAATTTCGCTGATTGGCTCAGCGACTTAAAGTTGAGAGCGAGTTGGGGCAAGACGGGTAATTTCTTAATTCCTAATTATGCATCTATAGGATTATTAGGACAGTCAAACTATACATTTGGAGGAGTACTTACCAATGGAATATCGCCTTCTACTCTCAGCAATCAGGATCTCAGTTGGGAAAAAACCAGTTCTTATGATATCGGTTTAGATTTTGGGCTTTTAGAAGACCGTATTTATGGCTCAATTGAATATTTCAAAAGTACTACTACAGACTTGTTACTAGCTGTGCAAGTACCAGCAGCTCTAGGCTTTACTAATGCATTGACCAATATTGGAGAAGTAGTAAATAAAGGAATTGAAATCTCTGTAACCAGTAGAAATACAACAGGTAGACTAAAATGGACTACAAATCTCAATTTTTCTACAGTAGACAATGAAGTTACTAAATTAGGGCCATCAGGAGACCCAATACTAAGTTCTGGAGGAGCTGGAAACCGTCACATTACTAGAATAGGAGATCCTATTGGCAGCTATTATGGATATCAGACCGATGGTATTTACCAAACTCAAGCGGAGATTGATGCTGGGCCTGTAGATCAAATTTCTACACCGCACCCTGGAGACTTCAGATGGAAGGATGTCAATGGAGATGGTGTAATAAATGCTTCGGATAGAACTGTAGTAGGTAACTATTTGCCAGATTTCACATACGGTATTACCAATACATTTACATACCAAAACGTGAGTTTAAGCTTTCTTATACAAGGAGTAGAAGGAGCAGAAGTATTGAATCTGACGCGAAGGCATCTCGGTAATGGAGAAGCTAATTTCAATAGCTATAGAGACTGGGTAAATAGGTGGAAATCACCTCAAGACCCTGGTAATGGAGAAATTCCAAGAGCTAATCGACAAACTGGAAATAGTAACAATCGACCTTCTAATTATCAAGTAGAAGATGCATCATACATAAGACTACGTAATGTCACACTGGGTTATACTTTGCCACAATCGTTATTGGGTGATACTTTCTCTTCTTTGAGACTGTATTTATCAGGTACCAATCTTGTAACAATTACAGACTATTTAGGATTTAATCCTGAAGTGAATAATAATGATGACAATGTAAATGTGCAAGGTGAAGACTATGGAGCTTATCCATTGTCACGAGTACTCTCTTTTGGTATAAATGCATCATTTTAATATTTAGTAATAAATCCAATAGATTAGAGGATTCAGTTTTTTTATCTATAAAGACATAAAAATGAAGAGTATAAGAAAAAATAATATAGAAAATCTATACCGATACGGTATATAAAAAATAATTGAAAAATGAAAATAAAATATATTATATTAATAATGGTTCTTGCCGGGATGATGGCATGTTCAGAAGACTTTACCGATTTGGCACCAATTTCTCAAAGAAATGCAGGCAATTTTTACAATACTTCCTCCGACATGCAAGTGGCTGTAAGTGCAATTTACAATACACTTAAATCTGACGGTTGTTATAATCAAAGTTTCTGGGTGTTACAAGAATTGAGGTCGGATAATACATTTTGGGATGGTACAGGTCTGGCAGAAGAAATAACCGTCTTTGACAAATTTACAGACATATCCACCAGTAATATTACTGAGGATGCTTGGAATGATTCTTATCTGGGTATTTCCAGAGCCAATATCGTTCTTGGGCGAATAGACGCTGTGGATATGGATACGAATCTCAAGTCACAATACAAAGGAGAAGCCCTGTTTTTGAGATCATTGTACTATTATCATCTGGCTGTGGGATTTGGCAATATTCCTCTTATTTTAGATGAAACTGCATCGGTAGATGAAGGACTGGAACATACTCAGATGAATGCGGATATAGTATTAAGTCAGTTAATAACTGATCTAACCAGTGCAGAATCTCAACTTCCGCAGAGCTATAGTGGTGCTGATGAAGGTAGAGCTACTAGTGGTGCTGCTGCTACCTTGCTTGCTAAAGTATACCTCACCATAGGAGATAAATCGAATGCAGAAGCGGCCTTACGACGTGTCATGTCATCAGGATATAGCCTAGTGAATGATTTTGCAAGTATATGGGGTGTAGAAAATGAGCACAATTCAGAATCAATATTCGAAGTGGAATTTGAAGGTGGTTTTGGAGATCAGGGCAATAGTTTTACCAATCAATTTCATGGAGACCTTGCAGCATCAGTAACATCGGGTCAAAGAAATATTCCAGAAAGAGACTTAATAGATGAATACGAGGACGGAGATCTAAGATTTAGTACCATGATAGAAGGCGTTACCGATGATAATACAGGATGGACTCTTAAATATGGATCGACAAATTCATTTAGTGATAATGATGCTCCAAATAATTGGGTAGTATTCAGATATGCAGATGTATTGCTTATGTTAGCAGAAGCCATAGGGGAGGGATCAGAAGCATATGGCTTTATCAATCAAGTACGGGCAAGAGCAGGATTAGGGCTTATAGATGGTAATACGCCAGGGTCATTTACAGCAAAACTTTTGCATGAGCGAAGAGTAGAATTGGCATTTGAAAATCACAGGTGGGCAGATTTGTTGAGATTTGGAGTAGCAGAATCAGTAATGAGTGCTCAGGGTAAGTCAATAAATGGGAAAAACCTATTTGCTATCCCTCAGAGAGAGTTGGACTTGAATTCTAATTTTTCACAAAATCCAGGATATTAAAAAATATAAGCTTATTTCGTGCGAAATGTTTTTAGTGATAGAACGAGTACTATCATTTTTTGCAAAAAAAAATGTTATTGATGAAATTTCCACTTTTTTGAAATTCATAGATGACTGAGTATCAGTGAGTTGAGAAAAATATAAATATCGTTAAAAGAAATATTTTTAATTTTAATGAAATTATGTCCAACCACAAATTAGCTCACACAATGATAAAGTGGTTCATGTAACTTCTAAAAAAAAGGCGCTGTACTCTGTTTTTAGAGCACTAGAGACTTCTGTCAATTATCATTACTGTTATTATTGACAACGTAATAAAGGCATTCTTAAATTATGATCTAAGTAATATTGAAATTCTAATTTTATTATCAAATCGTTAAAAGATGAAAAAAATACTTTTAATTCCACTTGTAATATTTTTTACAGTAGGAATTGTATATGGCCAGTCTAAGTCACTGAATATTATAGCAATAGGTGCGCATCCAGATGACTGCGATTCAAAATTTGGCGGCACAGCAGCATTATTTGCAAAATTGGGGCACAATGTGAAATTTCTATCTCTGACTAGTGGTGACGCAGGACATCAATCGCAAGGTGGCGGTGCATTAGGTAATAGACGAAGGGCAGAAGCAGCCGAAGCTGGGAAAAGACTGGGAATAGCAGAGTATGAAACTCTCGATAATCACGACGGAGAACTTATGCCGACTCTGCACGTAAGACATCAAGTGATAAGAGCTATTAGAGAGTGGGATGCGGATATTGTGTTGGGACTCAGATCTAATGATTATCACCCCGATCATAGAAATGCAGGAAAAGTGGTAATGGACGCATCCTATATGGTAATAGTACCTAATGTGTGCCCTGATACGCCTCCCCTTGCTAAAAATCCATTATTTCTATATATGCAGGATAATTTTCAGCGCCCTTACCCTCATATACCTAATATAGTAATCTCAATAGATGATGTAATAGAAATGAAGGTGGATGCTCTTGATGCGCATTCGTCTCAAATGTATGAATGGGGCCCATGGACTAATGGTCGCGAAGAAAGCGTGGCTCTAGTACCTACAGGTAAAAAAGAACGCAGAGCGTGGCTTTCAAAAAGAGTAAAAAGAAACCCAGGAAAAATGACAGAAGCACGAAAAGAAGCATTGGAAAAATTGTATGGTAAAGCAGCAGCAAAAAATATTAAATATGTTGAAGCTTTTGAAATAGCTGAGTATGGATTACAGCCTTCTCAAGCTCAATTGTTAAAATTCTTTCCTATGCTAAAATCATTAAGACCATAAATCAAAAGTATGGCTAATATTCAAAATGATAGATTTAATTGGATTTCTTTCAGTGTAGATGAGTGGCTTAAATGGTGCTGGATTCCATTAATATTTTTAATGAAAAGGTCAGCAGGTTTATTAAATGACAATAACATTTTTGGACACAATTTAATTTGTCGTTGTCGCAAAGAGATAGGGAGACATTTTGCAGAATATCGCACAAGCATAGGACTTTAATCGTTATTTTGAGTTATTCTCACATTTTCCCTCAATAGATTTTTACATTCTCTTATGAAAAAATTAAAAATTTACTCTTAAATGAAGCGAAATTATTTTATTGTAGCACTTATATTTTTGATCTTTTTTGTAATCTCTTTTTTAACTAATATCATAGGTCCTCTTGTACCTGATATCATTGATAGTTACAACCTGAGTCTTACGATGGTCGCCGTTCTTCCATTTGCTTTTTTTATTGCTTATGGAGTCATGTCCATTCCTGGTGGTGTAATAGTAGAAAGATACGGAGAAAAGAAAGTGATGATCTTTGCATTTTTCCTCAGTAGTATTGGCGCATTCATTTTTGCTTCTAGCCCTACTTATGCCATGTATATTGTGTCCTTATTTCTCATAGGATCTGGCATGGCCATGTTACAAGTAGCCATTAATCCTTTACTCAGAATAGCAGGAGGAGAAGAACATTTTGCATTTACTTCAGTGTTGGGTCAGTTGTTTTTTGGCCTTGCCTCTTTTCTCAGCCCTTTGGTTTACTCATATCTAGTGCTTAATCTTAAAAAAGGGGATACAACTTCTTGGTTTTTGGATACAATGAATAATATAGTGCCTTCAGGGCTCCCTTGGATTTCACTCTATTGGGTATTTGCATTTGTCTCCTTATTAATGGTCATCATTATAGCCATAGTAAAATTTCCGTCAGTAGAAAGAAAAGAGGATGAAAAAGTAGGTGCTATGGATACTCATATTATGCTCCTTAAAAAGCCCATGGTATGGATGTATTTTTTAGCTGTATTCGCTTATGTTGGGTCAGAACAAGGAGTGGCTAATTGGATATCAGAATTTTTACAAACTTACCATGATGTAGATCCTCAAGTACTTGGGGCTCGTACGGTAGCATTATTTTGGGGCCTTATGACAGCAGGAACAGTGCTTGGTCTGGTATTATTAAAATTAGTAGATAGCAGGAAAGTATTAATTGGGTTTTCGTTATCAGCAATAATTTCACTTACCCTGGCAATTTTTGGTAGTAAATCTATAGCATTAATAGCTTTTCCAATGGTGGGATTTTTTGCATCAGTAATGTGGTCGATTATTATATCTCTTGCCCTTAATTCAGTAGCTGAAAATCATGGATCATTTTCCGGAATATTGGTTACTGGTATAGCAGGTGGTGCTATATTACCATTGATCGTAGGTTCGCTAGGAGATGTTTTTGGGTTGAGGATCGGAATGTTATTTCTATACATTTCTTTGGGTTACATTATGAGCATTGGATTTTGGTCAAAACCATTGATAACCAATCAACTCATGGCAAAATCAGCAAATGAGCCCAGATAATAACATTGAAACATTAATAGGCGTAGACCTCGGTGGAACCAAAGTACATGTGGCCGAAATAATTGGAACAAATGGAGAAAGTGGAATAATAAAGCGAGAAAACAAAATTAACATCAATGCAAATGGTACAACAAATGAAGTATTAGGTGAACTAATCAAAGTCATTAAAACAGTGTGGGATAAAGATACTAAAGGCATCGGTATCGGTATACCAAGTGTATGTGACATAGAAAAAGGTATAGTCTATGATGTTCAAAATATTCCTTCGTGGAAAGAAGTGCATCTTAAAGACATATTAGAGCAAGAATTTAAAATTCCTGTGTATCTGAATAATGATGCCAATTGTTTTGCTATTGGAGAAAAGTACTTTGGATGTGGTAAAAAGTACACAAATTTTATAGGATTAATTCTTGGAACAGGGATGGCAGGTGGAATTATTATAGATAATAAACTTTACAATGGAATTAACTGTGGGAGCGGAGAATTTGGAATGATGCCTTATAAAAAACACTTCTACGAACATTATTGTACGGGAAGGTATTTCAAAAGAAAATATAATATGAAGGGTGAAGAGATGTATAAATTGGCAACATCAGGGGATAAAAAAGCGCTAATGGCATTCAGAAATTTTGGTAAACATGTGGGCAATGCCATCAAAGCCATCTTATATGCTTATGATCCAGAGGCTATAATATTAGGTGGTTCTGTAAGTAAATCTTATATTTTTTATAAGGATGAGGTTTTAAAATCATTAGAAAGTATTGTTTACAAAAAAACAATAGAAAATTTCAGGATCGAAGTTTCTGATAATCAGAATATCCCTGTTTTGGGAGCGGCAGCTCTATATCTCGACAATATGAATAAATAACACGACAAAAGAAATATTGAGAAAAACCTGAGTAGGCGATTAAACTGCTCGGAGAGAGATAACAACGTAAATGATAATTTGAATATGTGAATCTAATGCTAAACGCAAAAGATCACAATGGAAAATAATATCTACCTATTTTTTAATTGGAATACAGATGCTGTGTAATTATAAAATATAAAAAAAATGAACAAAGTATTATATATAGTAATTATTGCCCTTTTTTCTTCCTTCAATTTGTTTTCTTCAGAGCGGATTCCTATAAAAATTGAGCATCACCTTGAAGGAGCACCTATTACTTTAGGTATACCATTAAAAAGAGGCGAATTATTGTCTGTTGATAATGCCCGTGTATTAAATAGTAAAGGAAAAGAAATACCATCACAGATCACACAAGTTAGCTCCTGGGAACCTATAGATTATAGTGTCAAATGGATATGGGTATTTTTCTTTTCATAGCAGGGAGATGATTATTTTTTAGAATATGGAGAAGGAATAAGCAAAGCCCCAATAAAGGGACATAGGATTAAAATTAAAAATGGTCAAAGGCACGGACAATCAGCCATTGTGGAGACAGGCAAACTAAGGTTTACTATCAATAAAAAAACAGGGGGTTTCATTGATGATGTAATGCTCGACATGGATGATGATGGATTTGATGACAAGGATATTATTGCTATAAGTAAAGATAATAGGGGTTCATTTCTGGATATTCTCGATGATACAGGTATCGATGCGTCTTATGCACATATACTTCGCACTGTAAAAGAAAAAGGCTCAGGACCATTACATAGTATACTGAGGCTAGAAGGTGAATATACGTACTCAAGATCAGATAATAATAAATCACCATTTACAATCAGAATTCATGTATATGCTGGCAAATCATACATTAAAGTCTACCATACATTGACATACACAGGTATACCTGATAAGCATATTGAGACCAAAGGGGAACATGCTGTAATTGCCCTCTCAGATGGCCTTATAAAACCCGATACGGAGAATGGAGATTTGGGATGGATGGAACCGAATGACAGAATAGCGGCCACTGGACTAACGTTGCAATACAATTTTTCTGACCTTCAAACATTTAAATCAGGATATTTCAAGGGTCATTGGCATAATGCTAATTCTCCACAAATTTTTAGAACAGAAATAAATACACAAAAAAATATTAGTGTTTACCAAAATGGCCCCAAACCTGATCGCATACCTCCTGTCCCAAACTCAACTGAAGACGAAAGAATAAGTGGATTTATCGGACAAATAATAGAAGATAATAAAGAGGTTGTAAATGTAGAAAAAACCAAAGGATGGACAGATATTACAGATGGCAAATGGGGTATTGCCATTGGCATTAAAAACTTTATTGAGGAGTATCCAAAAGAGATTAAGATAAATTTAGAAAAAGAAACCTGTACAGCTTATCTATGGTCACCAAAAGCGGAGCCTATGAGTTTTGCAAGAAGTAATGGAAAAAGAGATCAGGGAATGATTGGTAATTTTGCACAAGGAGTCACTAAGACTAGTGAGGTGGTCATGTATTTTCATAATGCTCATATTAAAAATGAAGAGTTAACACGAACATTAAATTATATTTTAGACCCACCAATTCCTCATGCTGCTCCAGAAGCATATAGTAAAAGTATGGTGTATGGTAGATTTTCACCTTCATTAAAAAGCCATGAAGGTCTAGAGCGGTCACTGGATTATAAATTTGATTGGAATATATTTAACCAACATTGGGAACCTTGGTACGGCATGTTTGATTATGGAGATCATAAAAATTATTATGGCAGAGGAAATTGGTTCAGATGGATCAATAACGAACCCGCTGTGGATTTTCAGTTATGGCTGCAGTTTATGCGTACAGGGGAACCAAAGTATTTTACAGCTGCAGAAGCTATGAGTAGACATACGATGGATGTGGATAACATCCACTGGCCTACTAACCCCAAATATTATGGTGATACAAATCCATCTTTAGACTGGTGGCAAAACCAAAAAAATCAAAATCAAGCTACTCCCTATTTGGGTGTAGGACGAAGGCATGCTAATCAGCACTGGTCAGCTATATTAAGTGCTCATGTATGGCTCGAAGGATGGGTCGCTTCATATTACCTCACGGGATATCATAGAGGTTTGGATGTTGCAAGATTGACAGCAGACTCATATACACGTAGAATCTGGGGTGATCATGACCTCACTGGGAGAAGATTATATCTTTCTATATGGAACATGGTCGAAGCTTATGACGCTACTAAAGATCAAAGGTATCTTGACGATCTTAATGAAAGAGTTGACAAACTATTGGCCTTGCAGAATGGACCTGATCAATATGATGCTCTGGTCATAGATAGGTATGGCTATAGTCAGGTCTATGTTTCTCATGGATTGTATAAATATTATCAGCTCACTCTAGACGAAAGGGTACGTCAAGCCCTAATACGTCATGCAAGGGCCATAAGAGACAATCCACCATATAATCATGACTATGAATCATATTTTTCATCGATTCACAGTCTCCTTGTAGGATATGAATTTACAAGAGAAAAAAGCTTTCTTGAAGAGGCCAAACATAGATCTAAAAAACTTTATATGGAAAAACTCGAACATAGTTATGCAGATTTAGGTACTCAAAGAAATATCGCAAAAGCCATTTTAGCAATTGATAGTATGCCAAAAAAAGGTGATTTTTCTAAAGCATCCAGATTTGGTGTCAACTGGAGTATTACGCAAGGGCTTAGAGTTTTTGGATGGACACACATTTATAATGTTCCTTGGTTATTATACTGGCTCAGAGAAGAGTAAAATAGGAGTAATTACTCAGGTGGGTGCTTTTGAGACTTGTCTGTCAAACAGGAAAGAAAATTGTTATTTTTTTTACCAGATGAAGCTCATTTTTGAGATATAGCAGAGCTGTGACGAAAAAAAATAGCTGAAAAATAGTAGAAAATATCTTTTTTTATCCAAAATTGGTTCCACTTGAGTAGTTACAAATAGGAATCATTTTGTGCAATGAGAATTCGGGGAGGATATTTTTTTTGTGAAATTTCAGACAACCAAGCATGAAACCAGAGAATCAATGGATTATGACATATTGGTCGTAGAATAAAAATACCTATTTTGTGGAATGGGCCAACTATTACTACCGATATTTCCAAGAGACACAAAGTA
>JAZGFD010000107.1:0-13401 GCA_036479115.1 Saprospiraceae bacterium
TGTACTTTGTGTCTCTTGGAAATATCGGTAGTAATAGTTGGCCCATTCCACAAAATAGGTATTTTTATTCTACGACCAATATGTCATAATCCATTGATTCTCTGGTTTCATGCTTGGTTGTCTGATACTACAGAATTATTCGAATATGGCAGCTTGCAGATTGGCTATGCTGATGGAGCTCAAGAGACTTTTGATTTTCCTGCTAACCACCCTCTTGCTGGCAAAGAGGTAGCTGCTTTCTACTTTTGGGTATTTCCAAATATGATGTTTAATTTTTACCCATGGGGTCTTTCTGTGAATATCGTAAAGCCCCACAGTGTATCTAAAACGAAAGTGTCTTTTATCACCTATGTCTACGACGAAACGAAATATGGCGAATATGAAGGTCTTTTAGTGGATAAAGTAGAGCGAGAAGATGAATTTGTAGTAGAAGGAGTATATCAAGGATTGCACTCTAGGTTTTATAAATCGGGTCGATTTTCACCCAGTAGAGAACAAGGTGTACACCATTTTCATCGTATGCTGGCTGATCGATGTTGATTGAGATGATCCTGGGCTATATTGGGAGTCGTACAAATCATATAATCAAAATACAGAATTCATGCCTCGCCTATAGAGAAATAAGAAGTTGTGAGAAAAAATCAAATGGCATACACCATTATCGATTCCAAACTTTTAAAAAATAAATTGTGATATCTCATTTAACTCCGAGTCAGGAGTATTCTGAAATTTAAAAAAAACCTCGACCCGAGAGGGCCGAGGCAACTTTTTAATAAACCAATCTCATATTAAGAGAAATATATGGGTCTGGTAATCAGCCAGACCTTAATTAAGACGAAAATCCGCATCAGGGAGGTCCTATCCTATTCTCAGAAGGATATAGCTCGGTTCTTAGTCTACATTATCATGTAGAAAGCTGTTACCACTCTCCCTTAGAGGATTGTCTTCATCGATAGTAACTTCAAACTTTGAAGTACGATCAGCGGTGATATCTCGCACATTGTCGAGCACTACATTTCTCCGCTTATAAGCTGGTTCATTCTCCATATTGGAGATAGATCTGGGATCATCCAGATTTTTCATTACGCCCTGCCGCATATAGTCACGACGGGCTCTTTCCATTTCTTCAAATTTTTCTTTATCTAATTCAGTTTTTTTTCTGTTGTGAGTAGGCTCGATTTTGCTTTCATTCCAACTAGAGACATTTGATACCTTGTATTGATCTATAGTTGATTTAATGTCATCATCTTCAAAATCTATGGTGTGTACTTCATCACCTTCCGCAAGACCCATTACAATACCATTTTCAGGACTTAGCGCTGTTTCTTCATCTAAAGGGACAAATATAGTTTCGTGAGAATTCTTTTCTTTTACTAAAGTATTTTCATTGAACCCTGTGGCAATGATGGTCACTGATATATTTTTTCCCAAGGACATATCTCTGCATGTACCAAAAATCATATCGGTACCATAGCCCGCTTCTTCTTGAACATAATCTGTGATTTCTGCAAGTTCATCCATGGTAAGTTCATCTTGGCCAGAGGTGATATTGAGCAGTATATTTTTAGCACCTCTAATGTCATTTTCTTCAAGTAATGGAGAGCTCATGGCTTCTTGTATGGCCTTTCTGGCTCTGTTATCTCCTTCTGCTATTGAGTTGCCCATAATAGCTACTCCGCTTTCTCTCATTACAGCATTTACATCTGCAAAATCTACATTGATTATACCCGGAACGGTAATTATTTCTGCTATCCCTCTAGCGGCTGTTGTCAAAACGTTGTCAGCCTGTGAAAATGCAGCACCGATGGCCATATTGCCATAGTATTCTTTTATTTTTTGATTGGAAATAGTAAGGATCGAATCGACATTTTTCTTCATTTCTTCTAGTCCTTCCAAAGCCAACCTCATCCTTTTTGCTCCTTCAAATTTGAACGGTAATGTGACTATAGAAACAGTAAGAATCCCCATCTCTTTTGCTATTCTTGCTACTTCAGGTGCGGCTCCTGTGCCAGTGCCACCTCCCATTCCGGCCGTGATGAATATCATCTTAGTTTTTTCACCGAAATATGCTTTTAACTCTGCTTCCGATTCTATACATGCTTGTTTTCCTATTTCTGGTTGTGAGCCAGCTCCTCTTCCTTCTGTAAGATTGGGCCCAAGAGCAATCTTGAGTGGAACGATGCAGTTTTCCATAGCTTGTTGATCAGTATTACATACTGCAAAACTTACACCTGTAATGCCTTTATTATACATGTGAGAAACTGCATTGCCACCTCCACCTCCAACACCAATTACCTTGATTATTGAGTCACTATTATTGTTTTTTACTTTCATAATTTCTTAATTTTTTTTGACCTAAAAATCTGAGTCTGGTGAGGATTCAAAAAAGTCTTTAGTATAGGTAAACAATTTGTTGAACCACAGATTCTTATTCACAAGTTTTTGATCAGAATCAAGAAGATTTTCATTATTAGTATCGTCATCTTCTTGTGTCTCTAACTCTGATGATTGCTTGTCATAAGCTTCTTTAAGTTCGGCATTCTTGATGGCATGAATTAAAAGGCCAATACTAGTAGCATATATAGGACTTGCCAAATTGGCATTATAACCATGGGCCAGATGTTCTATAGGCTCGCCTTTTCTGCATGACATACCAGTATGAAATTCAACGAGCATGTCTAGGTTTTTCATAAGTGATCCACCACCTGTGAGCACTACCCCTGCTATAAGTTTTTTTTCAAAACCAGACCTTTTTATCTCCCAAAATACATGATCAAATATCTCTTCTAGTCTTGCTTGTATGATGCGAGCTAAGTTTTTTTCAGATATTTCTTTATGTAACTTTCCTCTAAACCCAGGTATCGTAATAATCCTATTGTCATAGATTTCATCACCCAGAGCTGAGCCATATCTTACTTTAAGCTTTTCGGCTTGAGTATGCATCACACCACATCCTTCTTGGATGTCTTTAGTGATTACATTGCCACCAAAAGGAATCACGGCTGTGTGCCTGATTATGCAATCTTTAAAGACTGTGATATCTGTAGTACCTCCACCTATATCTACCAAAGCAACTCCTGCGTCTTTTTCTTGCTCGGATAGGACAGCATCTGCTGAGGCTATAGGCTCAAGGGTCATATCTGCCAGCTCAATCCCTACTTTTTCAATACACCTCATTATGTTTTTGGTGGCTGTCATCTGCCCTGTTATAACATGAAAATTGGCTTCTAATTTGATGCCAGACATACCGATTGGGTCAATAATCCCTTTCTCATCGTCCACAGTAAATTCTTGTGGTAGAACATGTAATATTTTATCTCCTGGAGGTAATACCAATTTGTACATATCGGATACGAGCCTGTCAACATCGTTTTGTGAAATTTCAGAATCCATATCATTTCTGATAAAGAGAGTTTGGTGGTGATGGCTTTTGATATGCTGCCCTGCTATGCCTACATGGACACTGTCAAACTTTGTCTTTGCATTTTTCTCAGCAGCATCAATGGCATCTCGAATAGCTTTGACTGTTTTGTCAATATTTGACACTATGCCTCTTGACACACCTTCACTTTTCACTATACCTACGCCAAGCACATCTATCTTGTCATATTGATTTTTTCGACCTGCTATTGCACATACCTTCGTGGTGCCAATATCTAGTGCGACCGTGATTTTAGTATCTTTTTTATTAAATTCTTCCATAGCCATGAAATTTATGGGTTTGTAGTTCTAGAAATAACCTGATTTTTAATCGAAATATCTATTTCACTGTACTTACCCCAAGCGTTATTATGAGTCATTTCTGTTTCATAAAACAGCTTTAGGTTGTTTAATTTTCTATCCAAATGAGCAAGATCATTAATAACAATTGCCGCTGAACCCATCTTGGGAATCATCTTTATTCTATTGTTTTCAAAATGTATTTGCTCTACTAATGCTGTAAAAAACTTGTCTTTTCTCAATGCTTTAATAATGGTAAAACAGTCTCTAATTTTACTTCCCTTTCTATTTTTCCAATCTTCATCAAATGTTTCAATATCTCCTGTTGCCACTGGCACTCTTATGGCTTTAAATTCTTCTTTTGAAATGTACTCACCGTCTTGATCTAAGTAATAATGAGCTCCTGATGCATCTATTATCCTTACGATAGGCCACCTTTGAATGATTTTGACATGCAGTTCTCTTTTGGCATCCAAAAAGATATCTGTGTGAAGGATGCGGTTGTCTGCTGAGATAAAATTCTCTAAAGTGGCTAAATCAAGATCAGAAATAAGAATATTAGAAGCATCAAGGTCGTACACTTGATTTACTTTTTGTTTGATTTCTTTAATCGTTATCAACTCTCGTGGGCCTTCTACCTTTTCTATGTAGAAATGTATATTTTCTACCTTTCTATTTTGAGTTACAAGATAGGAAATACACCACAGGGCAATCACAGTGATGCTGCTGATACAGAGGGTAATATATGACCAGTTGAGGTTCATCTAGTTCTTTATCTCTACTGAGACTTTTTATTTTTTATTAAAAAAGTGTTTATCATTTTTTTTATCTTAAAAGCACACTACCTGAGTAGGCACTTATTTGTCTATATTAATTACGCTATCTCTCAAATAGCGCCTTTTTTATCTTTGGCACTATCTTGTCTATATCTCCTGCACCAAGAGTTGCTAGTATCTCTATTTTTCTGCTATTTAGTAATGTTATCAAGTTCACTTTTTCGGCCATATATTTCTTCTCTATTTTCATTTTCTTTAGTATGATTTTAGAGGTGATACCTTCAATTGGCAGCTCTCTAGCTGGATAAATTGGCAACAAAATAACTTCATCACATTTATCTAATTCTTTTGCAAACCCCGTCACAAAATCTCTTGTTCTGGTAAAAAGATGAGGTTGAAAAACTACAGTCAATTTTTTATTTGGAAATGATGACCTCAAGCTTTCTACCATAGCTTTAATTTCCATAGGATGATGTGCATAATCGTCTATAAAAATTTGTGTGCCAGACCGATATATCACTTCAAATCTTCTCCATATTCCTTTGAATGTGGATATTTGAGTAGCTATTTGTTTCCATGACATGCCCAAATGTTTTCCTATTATTGCTGCTCCTACACTATTTAGTGCATTGTGCCTGCCAGGAAATGGAACCATCAAGTCTACTTTTTCACCTTTTGTTTTAAAAGTGATATTTGTGTTTAAGACCTCGGCATTTAATTTGGTTACCTCCACATCTTGTTCACCCAAACCTCCATCAATGAATGATCCATATCTTATTATCGAAATATTACGAGATATCAATTCTTCTATCCACTCAGGGTGCATCTTTTCTCCTACATGATCAGGCACCACTAACTTACCACCTGCACAAATTTGCCTAGTAAATTGTCTGTAAGAATTCACCATCTCTTCACCTGTGCCATATATGTCCAGATGATCAGGATCAAGTGCCTGAATGATAGCTACATCAGGATATAATCTTAAAAAAGAGCGATCATATTCATCGGCTTCTATAACGACCCATTCACTTTCTCCGTAAAGGAAATTGGTATTGTAATTTACCATTATACCTCCCACAAAACATGTGGCTGATACGTCTGATCCTTTCAAAATATGAGAAAGAATCGATGACGTACTGGTTTTCCCATGTGTCCCTGCTACTGCAATTACTTTTGATTCCGACAGAATTTCTTTTAATAATTCTGACCTCTTATAAAGCGTGTATCCTTTATTTTTAAACCATTTCTTTTGCGCATTATCATCCGGAATAGCTGGAGTATACACTACAATGTCAATGTCATCAGGAATGAGGTCCACTTCGTCATTATAGTGAATGCTCATTCCTTCGCTCACTAACTTTTTAGTGAGCTTTGTTTCTATACGATCAAAACCGTATATTTTTATTTTTTTGTTTAAAAGATAACGGGCCAGAGCACTCATTCCTATTCCACCTATTCCTATAAAAAAAGCGCTTTGTTTATCTTTTAAAATTTTCATTTCTATTTTCAGTTGGGTGTGACTATTGGTGTGTTTTTAATAATTTGTTATTTTGAATCTCACCCTTTATTAGCATCATCACCTTTTTTGCTATCTCTTTTGTAGCATTTGGCCTGGCTAGTTTTTTTATGTTCTTTTTCAATACTTCTAATTCATTCTTTTCACTTAGTATTTTTTTTACTTCAATTATCAAGTTCTCTTCGCAATCGTTGTCTTTTATTATTCGAGCTGCATTTTTAGCTACTAAGGCCATAGCATTTTTTGTCTGATGATCTTCTGATACATTTGGCGAAGGCACCAGTAATGTAGCTTTTCCGAGAAGAGCAAGTTCTGATATGGTCAATGCTCCTGCTCTGGCTACTACCAGATCAGCTACTGAGTAGGCCAAATCCATTCTTTCCAGAAAGGGTAGGGCTGCTACATTTTCTAATTGTGCCGTATCACATTGGCTATAGTCTTCGTAGTAGAGTTTGCCGATCTGCCAGATTATCTGTATTCCACTTTTAGCAATCTCGTTTGTCAAAGCCTTCATTGTCTTGTTAAATGTCTTTGCACCAAGACTACCTCCTACTAGCAAAACAGTATTTACTCCATTGGCTAAACCAAAATGTGACAGCGCCGCATTACGATCTATGGCTTTTGCTAAATTTCCCCTCACAGGATTACCTAGCAGATGAATCTGAGTATTTTGAAAATACTTAGAGGCCTCTTCATAAGCCGTACATATGGTTTTTACTTTTTTTCCAAGTAACCGATTAGTCAATCCAGGGTAGGAGTTTTGCTCCTGTATCAAGGTCGGTATATTCATCCAAGTGGCCGTTATTAGGGCAGGCCCACTAGCAAATCCTCCAAAACCAACAACTACATCTGGTCTGTATCTTCTGAGAATAAAATATGATGTCAAAATGCTGTGAATGAGCTTAACTCCTGTTGCCATTTTTGAAAAAATAGACTTACCCAGAAAACCACTTATCCACAATCCTCTTATCGGATAACCAGCTTTCGGTATCCGCTCCATTTCCATCTTCCCCTTCGCTCCTATAAACAGAATATTTGCATCAGGAGCTTTTCTTTTTATTTCATTTGCCACAGCAAGAGCAGGAAAAATATGCCCCCCTGATCCTCCTGCACTAAACACTAAACGCATGGCGTATATCTGTTTCTGTTATCTCTTTTTCTATTCCATTATTTTGATCAATAAATCTACTCACACTCAATATCATTCCAAATGATACACATGTGAACAGCACGGAGGTACCTCCCATACTCACTAAGGGTAGGGTAAGTCCGGTCACTGGTACTAGATGTACTGATACTGCTATATTAGTTAATGCCTGAATAACAATATTGAGCCCAAGCCCCATTGCCAGAATGGCTCCAAATGTTTTGGGGCACCTTGTGACTATATTTATACACCTAAAAAGCAACCACATATATATACCCAAAATGGTAAATCCTCCCAATAACCCATATTCCTCACAAATAATGCTGTAAATAAAATCAGCATAGGCAGATGGGAGATAATTTTTTTGCATACTATTTCCTGGGCCTGCACCAAAAAACTCTCCACTTGCAATTGCAGTTTTTGACAAGTCTATTTGATATCCTCCTGTTGACCCAAAGAATTCATTAAGACGAGCTGCACCAGTGTCTACCCTCGTAAAATCCGGGAAATACTGGGCTATGAGCAATATAAAAGTCAGTGCTACTATTCCCAAAAGAATAAGCAAAATGATATATTTCATACTAACTCTACCTATAAATATCATCATTAGACATGTTACAAACAGCAATCCTGCCGTGGAAAAATCTTCCAGTGCGATCAAAAAACATATTAAGATAATTGGAAATATGATAGGAACAAAGGCAGATTGGAAATCTTTTATAAAATCTTGCTTTTTTGATAGTGATCGGGCCACAAATATTATCAAGGCTATGCGCGCAAAATCAGAAGTTTGGATGGTTCTGTTAAGGAAAGGAATATTGATCCAACGCCTGGCTTCATTAATTTCTACCCCCGCGGCCATGGTTATAATCAAAAGTGGTACTGCCGTAATTATTAACCATGGAGCTATTTTATGGAAGTACATGTACTTGATATTAGATAAGATATATACCACTGTTATTCCCATTAAAACGAATAGCAACTGCTGGATTAAGAAACGCTCAGTATTGCCAGCATAGTTTTTCCAAGCAATGGTTCCAGCGGCGCTATATACGGCCAAAATGGAGACACAAAACAGCATCAAAACAATAGCCCAAACCGCCTTATCTCCTTTTAGATGTAGTAATATGTCTTTTGCTGTAGTCATGCTTTTAAGTTTGTAGTTTTTCTTTATTTGTCACTATTCTGCCATGTTATTCTTGGTTTATAAATGCACTAAAAGAGTCGGTATTTATATAAATTTGCTAGGCCTACCTAGCTGCCTCTATTTTCAAGAAGATTCCACACTTCATTAATAAATTGTTCGCCTCTGTCTTTATAATTATCAAAACGATCAAAGCTCGCACATGCAGGTGATAGTAATACCACATCTCCTGATGTTGCCATCATTGTGGCTTTTTTTACAGCTTTGTTCATGTTATTAGCTTTTATTATTTTGCTTACTTTTCCTTTGAAAAATTTCTTAATCTTCTCCGTATCCTCACTCAGTATGATAATGGCCTTCACATTTTTTTTTACTTTTTTTTCGATAATGCTGTAATCATTGCCTTTATCTATACCTCCCATTATCCATATTATTGGCTCTGAAAATGCCGTGAGTGCATAATACACGGCATCTACATTGGTTGCCTTGCTATCATTCACATACATCACTTCATCTATCCTCACTATAGGTTGTAACCTATGATTATCATTGACAAAACTTTCTAATGCCTTCTCTATGTTTTTATCACTTACTCCAGCTGATTTACTCATCATTTTTGCAAAAGTCACATTCATAGCATTGTGCTTACCTCTCAGATATGGATTGGTCAAAAGAACCTTTTCTTCTTTTATTACCTTCGTTCTAACGTTGGCTATTTGTATCGTCTTTTTAATCTCCACGTCATGAGCAATAAATAGTATATCCTCCTTTGATTGATTCATTGCTATTCTGAACTTCGCTTTTCTATATTTTTTTATAGAATGCTCATAACGATCCAAATGATCAGGAGTTACATTTAGAATGCAAGCTATATCTGGCTTAAATGTGACAATATCATCCAGCTGAAAACTGCTTACTTCTAACACAAACCAATCATAATCTTCATCCAGTATCATGCGGCAAAAACTATTTCCAAGGTTACCCCCTTTCCCTACTTTCTGATACTCATTGCGTAGCATCTCGTATGTTAAGTTGGTGGTGGTAGTCTTTCCATTCGTTCCTGTGATAGCGATAATCTTACCCGAACATTGAAGAAAACCAAATTCTATTTCTCCAATAATCCGTACGCCCTTCTTTTTAAGGTGCTTGATGATTTTGGCAGTATTAGGAATGCCAGGACTTTTTACTATTAAGTCTAGAGTTTCTAAAATTTCAAATGTATGTCCACTTTCTTCAAACTGGATATTGTGCTCATTGAGCTCATTCTTGTATTTGACAGCTATCTTATTACTGTCACTTACCAAAACAATATGGCCCTTGCTATTGGCTAATATTGCTGATCCTACACCACTTTCTCCACCACCTAATATGCCTATCCTCATAGACTTATCTCAGCTTTAAAGTTATAATGGCCAAAATGGCCAGAAGGATAGCTACTATCCAAAATCTTGTAGCAATCTTGGCCTCATGAATACCCATCTTCTGATAATGATGATGAATGGGTGACATGAGAAATATCCTTTTTCCTTTGCCGTATTTTAATCGGGTATATTTAAAATAACTTACTTGCATCATAACGGATATGGTCTCAATCATGAATATTCCTCCAAAGATGGGGAGCAGTAATTCTTTCCTTAATAAAATTGCGAGAACAGCTATTATGCTTCCTAGGGCAAGACTGCCAGTATCTCCCATAAAGACCTTAGCAGGGAATGAATTGTACCAAAGAAAACCTATACATGCTCCTAAGAAAGATGCACAGAATATTACAAGTTCTTGTGAATTTGGGATCAAGAGAATACCTAAGTATTCTGCAATAATAGCATTACTTGATACATAAGCGAATATAGCAAGCACAAGTCCTGATATGGCTGCTGTCCCTGCTGCAAGACCATCTATTCCATCTGTGAGATTTACGGCATTTGATACTCCAGTGACTACTACTATGATAAGAGGTATGAATATCAGCCAGACCAGCGATGCTGCGTTATCCCCTAAAAAAAATAGAAATGACTTGTAATCTAATGTGTTATTTTTAAGAAAGGGGATATTGGTTATGCATGCTTTGACGTGAGCTATTTCTGTAGGGCCATTGCTATTTTCTGATGTAAAGGTGCTTACTATTTCGTAGCCTTCTGCAATTGCCTTGTCAGCTGTCATCCTTATAACAATATCATCATGAGTGAGCATTGAAGTGGCAATGATTAGGCCCAGTACTACTTGCCCAAAAATTTTAAATTTACCTTGTAGGCCTTGCTTGTTTTTCTTAAATACTTTGATGTAATCATCTATACCTCCTATGAGTGCCATCCATACTGTGGCGGTGACCATAAGAATGACATAAATATTGGTAAGATCACACAGAAGCAGGGTAGGGATGAGGATGGATAGTAGGATAATGATTCCACCCATTGTAGGTGTACCTTCTTTTTCTTTTTGCCCTTCGAGGCCTAATTCTCGTACTGTTTCACCTATCTGCAATGCTTTAAGTCGGGCAATGATACCATTGCCCCAAATAATAGAAATAATAAGTGAAAGGAGAATTGCCATTCCAGCACGAAATGTGATGAACTGAAAGAGTCCAGCTCCTGGTATGTTATAGTACTTCTCTATATAGTCAAATAGATGAAATAGCATTTTGTCTGATATTCGTCTTTGTGTAGCGGATGAACTCAGGCTTCACCCTGAAATATCGATGGATTAGAACGATACTAAAAAAATGCAGGGGCGTCCAATCTTTATCGGACTCCCTGCAACTGTTAAAACCAACCTGAGAATGATAATAGAACCTACTCTTATATATCATTGCGCCAGAAAAAATCTGGCAATTTTTGCGTCGTCAAAAGGCAACTTCTCGCCTTTTATTTCCTGGTAATTTTCATGTCCTTTACCAGCTATTAGTACAATATCTTCTCGATTTGCCAATCTGATGGCAGTTTTAATAGCATTTTTTCGATCGGCTATTTCCACTACTTTAATCATCATTTCAGCTGATACACCTTTTATCATATCATCTATGATGTCTTGTGGATCTTCTCCTCGAGGATTGTCAGATGTAAGTATCACTTGGTCGCTATAGTTCACAGCAACTTTTGCCATTATTGGCCTCTTTTTATTGTCTCTATTACCTCCGCACCCAATTACGGTGATAATTCTTCCACGATTTGTTACGTCTGCTATTGTCTTTATTATTTTCAAAAGAGCATCAGGAGTATGAGCATAGTCTATAATGACATTGATTTGGTTAGAACCACTTATCATTTCAAATCTACCTTTTGGAGCTTTTAAGCCGCTTAAGGCAATTAGTATTTGCTCGTCTTCTATTTTCAGTAGTGATGCTACGCCGTATACTGCTGTAAGATTGTACACATTGTATTCTCCCACTAGGTTCGTGAATACACGCTGCATATTGAGGTCTATTTCAGTACCTCTCATGTCAGAATCAATGATCTTGGCTTTATAATCTGCCATTTTCATTACACTGTATTTACTCACCTTTGCTTTGGTGTTTTGCATCATTACTTCACCATTTGTATCGTCTATATTTGTCAATGCAAATGCTGATTTACTCAAATTGTCAAAGAACTTTTTCTTTGTTTTTATATAATTCTTAAATGTCTTGTGATAATCCAAATGATCATGGCTGATGTTAGTAAACACTCCTCCTCTATACACCAATCCTCCTATTCTATTCTGATCTATAGCATGAGAACTTACTTCCATAAAAATATAATCACACTCTGCTCTTACCATCTGATATATTAAGCTATAAAGGCTTACAATATCAGGTGTAGTCAACTTAGAAGGAATCACATTGTTGCCAATTCTGATTTCCACTGTTGAAATCATTCCCACTTTGTAACCCAGTGTGCAAAATAAATCAGTAAGTAAACTTACTACTGTGGTCTTGCCATTTGTACCAGTTACTCCTATCAGCGGCACTTGAAGTGAAATGTTTTCATAATAATTATGAAGAATTTTCTCTAGTGCTCTTCTGGTGTTTTTGACTTGGACATAGGTGACATTATCAGCCTGCTTTTCAGGTAAATCACTGCATAGTATGACTGAGGCTCCTGCTTCAATTGCTTTGCCCACATAGTCATGCCCATCTTTATCGTTTCCTTTGATTGTACAAAAGAGACTTCCCTTTTTTACTTCTCTAGAATCGATTGTGATACTCTGAATATCTACATCATTGCCAATTACCTCCTTGGTATCAACATTTTTTAAAATTTCAAATAACTTTCTTTGATTAGGGGTCTTTTTAGTACCCATCATCTATATTCAATTAAGATATATTTCAATATTTTCTCTTTTTAAGCTTGATCCTGGTCTTTTGGATTGCTTATATACTTTTCCTGCCCCATGTACTTCTACTCGCATTCCTATGTTTTCTAATACATATACTGCGTCTCTCAATCCCAAGCCTTTCACATTAGGCACTTTATTATTGCTAAGCATTGCCTTTCGTGATGTTATTTTAATCCCTTCTCCTTCTAAATTTGCCCATGTTGGGTATCTGATCTTTTGGTGGCTCAATTCATGAAATAATTCCTGAAAATCACCTCCGTACCCTCTTGAACTTCTCGGCAGAGCTTTATTGCCTGTGTTCGCATAGTCTTGAGTAAGTCCACCATCCAAAACCATCAACCTGTCAGCTATTTTTCTGAAAATTGGAGCTGCCACTTGAGACCCGTAATACTTTTTACCTGTTAACCCATATGCTACTACAATAATAGAGTAGCGTGGATTGTCAGCAGGAAAGAACCCTGCAAATGATGCATTGTATCCTTTGGTACCCTGATCTACATAATTATAAGCCGCTGTGCCTGTTTTGCCTGCAATCTCATACTCATCAGTATAAATATTTGCTCCAGTTCCTTTGGTTATTACATCTTTCATCATCTCCTGAAGTGCGGCAATGCTCTTTTCACTTGCTATTTTTTCTTTTCGTGATTTGGGATGGAATTGCTTCAATACTTTGTGGTTGTCTACAACACTTTTTACCAATCTTGGTGTCATATAGATACCATTATTAGCTACAGCATTATAAAATGCCAACATTTGAAGCGGAGTAATTTGTAACTCATAACCATGT
>JAZGFD010000108.1:0-7600 GCA_036479115.1 Saprospiraceae bacterium
CCTGACTCCTTAACTCCTTGACTCCCTGACTCCTTGACTCCTTAACTTCCTGACTCCTTGACTTCTTGACTTCCTGACTCCTTAACTCCTTGACTCCTTAACTTCCTGACTTCCTGACTTCTTTTACTTTGACACAACACTACCCTACTCCATAATAGCCTTTATGCCCGGTAGTTCTCTACCCTCTAAAAACGCTAACATTGCTCCGCCTCCAGTAGAAACAAAACTGACTTTATCAGCTAGTCCTGCCTTGTTAATAGCAGAAACACTATCACCACCACCTATCAAAGAAAATGCTCCTCCTTCTGTGGCCTCGGCTACTATTTTGGCTATGGAATTAGTCCCAATAGCAAAATTTTCAAATTCAAAAACGCCTAGTGGCCCATTCCAAATTATGGTCTTTGCCTTTTCTATCACAGATGCAAAACTCTTAATACTTTTAGGGCCAATATCTAATCCTTCCCATCCGTCGGGAATAGTGCCAGATTTGACTGTTTTTCTATTGGCATCATTACTAAAATCATCAGCCACCACAATGTCTTTTGGCAAATGAATATTCACTCCTTTTTCCTTGGCTTTCTTTTTCACTTCTAATGCCAAGGACATAAAATCATCTTCACATAGTGAGCCGCCGATCTTACCCCCTGCTGCTTTAGAAAATGTATAGCTCATTCCTCCTCCAATAATAATGTCATCACAAGAGTCTAAAAGCTTCTCTATAAGTTGAATTTTATCTGACACTTTTGCTCCCCCTAGAATTGCAACAAAAGGCTTCGCCGGAGCATTAAGTACCTTCTTGGCATTTTCTATTTCCGCTTCCATAAGTTTGCCAAATTTTTTTGCACTTTTGGGGAAAAACTGAGCAACTGTAGTAGTGCTGGCATGGGATCTATGGGCAGTACCAAATGCATCATTGATAAATATATCGGCCAGATTAGCCAGTTTTTTAGCGAAAGCCGCATCTCCTTTTGTCTCCTCTTTGTGAAACCTCGTGTTTTCTAAAATAAGTACTTCTCCAGTTTTCAGATTATCAGCATGCATTTGTACACCGTCACCTACTGTACCTTTTACAAAGCCCACTGTTCTGCTCAATAACTCAGCAAGACGAGGCACTACGTGCCACAGCGTATACTTATTCACATTGATACTGCCATCTTCATTTTTTTTCTTTAAAGGCCTGCCCAGGTGCGACATCAATATCACTGAACCCCCATTATCCAGAACATGGTTAATGGTAGGTAAAGATTTTCTGATCCTTGTATCGTCAGTTATTAAGTTATTGTCGTCAAAGGGTACATTAAAGTCCACCCTGATAAGTACTTTTTTATTTTTGAAATTCATTTATTTCGATTGAATAGATGACATGCTGTAACTACACAAGTGGTGTGCTTTTGAGATTAAAAATTACTTTTTTTACTGCTAGACACAGGCTATTTTTATATTAATAGCAGCGCTATTGATATAAAAGTTACGAAGTATCGTGATAAAAGAGCTTTTTATAGCCAAAATTGATACCTCCTGAGTAGTTACGACATACTTAATACATTGTCCTTTTATTACTGAGGGCAATTTGTTTCCCGTAAAAGATATGATTTCCCATTTTGATAAAAATTTGAATATTTGTTTGGAAGTACTCAATATCCTGTGTACAACAGAAAAATTTGTCATCATTTTTGGTAAAAAACACCACCATATCACAACAATCGCTACTCACCCATGGGCGTTTCCCGTGACTGATCAACTTAAAGGTTTTCAGCCTTTCTATGATGATTACAATATTGAGTACTTACTATTATTCACCACAATTTCAGTCCAAACAGGCCTTGAAAATGCATTTTAATCACTATGCTATCTGAATGGCCAAATCGGCCAATCTTGCAGAAAAACCCGCTTCGTTATCATACCAACTAACCACTTTTATCATAGTACCCATGGTATCGGTAAGCAAAGAATCAAAGATACTTGAGTGAGGATTTCTCACGATATCTGATGACACTAAAGGGTCTGTAGAATATTGCAAGATACCCTTCATCGGCCCTTGAGCTGCTGCTTTGAATGCGGCATTAATCTCTTCCTTACTCACTTCTTTGTCAATAATGACATTCAACTCTATCATTGATCCTGTAATCACTGGCACTCTCACTGCCATGGCAAACATTTTATTCGCTACCTTAGGATACACTAAGCCTACAGCATCAGCAGCTCCAGTACTGGTAGGAATAATGTTATAAGCTGCCGCTCTAGCTCTCCTGAGATCGGAATGCGGAGCATCTTGGATCCTTTGATCAGCAGTATAAGCATGTGTGGTGGTAAGGCTGCCTTTTACAAATCCAAAATTTTCATGAATCACCTTACATACTGGTGCCAGACAGTTTGTAGTACAACTGGCATTTGATAAAATTGTATCATTTACAGATATATCGTGATTATTCACACCTAAAACTATGGTCTTTACTCCTTGTCCTTTTGCGGGAGCGGATATCAATACTTTTTTAGCCCCTGCTTCTTGATGAAGCCCAGCCTTTTCTTTTGTTCTGAATATCCCTGTACATTCCAATACTAAATCTATTCCTAATTCTTTCCATGGCAATCCTACCGGATTTCTTTCCGAAGAAGCTTGGATGCTCTTGCCATTAACTACAAGAGTACTATCTGTACTACTTACTGTGCCATCAAACTGACCATGAGCACTATCAAACTTTAATAAGTGAGCAAGAGTAGCATTGTCAGTGAGGTCATTAATGGCCACTACTTCTACACCTTTTTCTTTCTGTAGGTTTCTAAATGTGAGACGTCCGATTCTCCCGAATCCATTGATAGCAATTCTTTTCATACGCGTTTTTTCCTTTTATTGGCCTTTTCAAACCCTTCATGTATAAATTAATAAGCCTTGAGTCCACTCCGAAAACCCACAAAATCAAAAAAGTTGATTTTGGCGAACTTTAAATTTTTCTCAATTCACTGATACTCAAGCATCACCGAATCTCCAAAACAATTCTTTTTATAAATAACGTTAGTTTCCAGAGTAGACTCAGTCTTTAAGTTTTAACAATTTTTACCAAATGAAGATTTTACTTTAGCACTATCTATTTGGTTAATTTCAAAATATTAATACTGTGTGAACTGACTTTATTCAGTTTCGCAGAACAAATTACAGGTAAAATGCCAAAAGTGCAAAATCTGCAATTTGAAACTATTAGTATATTATTTGCTCACCTTGTCTCATAATAAAAACAAAATTTGGCAGTCCTTTTAATTTGCAAATAAGGTTGCTTCTTTGATTTGAAAACTTACAAAAAATTTTTTCCACTTTTTTGCAATTTTAATGTTATTCTAACTCTATCTTGGTACATAAGGCAACATTTAGGACAAAATTGATACAATTCCTATTTTTTTTTGATGACTATTGTGTCGGTGTACTTTTAAGATAAAGGCGGTTTCAGCCATCTCACAGAAAGCCATTGATTTAAAAAATGGATATAGGGATCATCTCCAAAATTGTCCGCTTTATTGCTACACTTTGCTAATTAATATAGAATAATATATGAGCTGATGAATATTTCACAACAATACAGAGCTTTATTGTCTTGTTATTGTAGCTTTTCCTGTGGAGCCACTTTTGGTTAAGAAAAACCACGTGAGAAGCTATCATTATTTACAGTTTCAATACAAGGAGGTTTCAAAAATATAAATCTCATACATTTGCATTCCTCCTTGAAAAACAAGAATTAGTCACTGAACATGTAATTTACTCAGATTGTATCAATTTTGATAACACAACTGAAAGTCATAAAAAAACCGAGAAATGTCTAACATCCATAAATGTATTATAATCGGATCGGGCCCAGCAGGTTATACTGCAGCTATTTATGCAGCCAGAGCCAATATGAAACCTATTTTATTCACTGGACCAGAACCAGGTGGTCAGCTTACCATTACTACAGAGGTAGAAAATTATCCAGGTTATCCAGATGGCGTTCAAGGCCCTGATATGATGGAAGATTTTAGAAAGCAAGCTGAACGTTTTGAAACAGATGTGAGGTATGAGATGATTACAAAAGTGGATTTTACGGGCCCAGTACATAGTGTATTTACTGAAAGTGGAGAAGAATTCAAATCACATAGTGTTATAATCAGCACTGGGGCTAGTGCCAAATGGTTGGGGCTGGAGTCAGAGCAAAGATTGATGAATCAAGGAGTGTCAGCATGTGCGGTTTGTGATGGATTTTTCTTTAAAGGACAAGAGGTCGTAATAGTAGGAGCCGGTGATACTGCAGCCGAAGAGGCTTCTTATTTGGCTAAACTTTGCCCCAAGGTACATATGCTGGTAAGAAGAGATGAAATGAGGGCTTCTAAGATCATGCAGAAAAGAGTAATTAAGGCAGAAAATATTCAAATATATTGGAATACAGAAACTGTAGAAGTTTTGGGAGAATCAGAAGTAGAAGCTGTGAAAGTGAGAAATAATAAAACTGGTGATGAAACGGTAATTCCCGCTTCTGGATTTTTCGTAGCCATCGGTCATAAGCCCAATACTGGTGTATTTAAGGATTGGCTAGAGACAGATAGTGCGGGGTATCTCATAGGAATGCCTGGGTCAACTAAAACTTCCATTAAAGGAGTATTCGTAAGTGGTGATGCTTCCGACAAGGTGTATAGACAGGCTGTGACGGCTGCAGGCACTGGATGCATGGCAGCCTTAGATGCAGAAAGATACCTTACAGAAGAAGAGATTATATAAAGCCAATTGTAACAACACAGGTATTATCTATTTTGGCTAAAAAAGTTCTTTTATCACTATACTTCGGCATTTTTTTTATCTCAAAAGCACACCACCTGAGTAGATACAGTGTTGTAAGATAATACTGATTAGTATTGTCGATCCAAACTGGTATATTTGACTATGGAAAAACTTCATGATCTCAATTTTATTTTACCTGTATTAGTGGGTGCGTTTTGGGGTATTGTCATGTTACAATCTGGGCTCGATAAGGTCTTTGACTGGGGTGGTAATTTGTCTTGGCTAAAATCACATTTTGAAAAGACACCACTAGGATCTATGGTCAAACCTATGGTAGGTATAATAGCATTTATCGAATCTCTGGCTGGCATACTTTCATTGGTAGGAATCATTATCTACTTAGTGAGTGGTAATATCTTTTGGATAATTCAGGGGCTATTACTTTCAATCATAGTACTCTTGATGCTGATCTTTGGCCAACGTATAGCTAAAGACTATGATGGGGCCAAAACTATAGCCATCTATTTTGGTGTTGCCTTAGCGAGTGCATTGGTGCTGTTATGATTGTATAAAAAAGGGCAACCACACTGGTGGTATCATTTTTGGTTAAAAAAAACCTTTTTTCATTATTCTTCGGCTATTTTTATAACCATAGCCCTGCTGTTCTGATAAAAATGAGCCTCGCCTAACAAAAAAATAATAAATTTTTACCTGCCTGTTTGGCAGATAGGTCTCAAAAGCACCCTCTTGAGTAATTAATTAAAATTTGATTTTTTTGTGCCTACTCAGGTACATCAATTTTGGTTAAAAAAAGCTCTTTTCCCGCTACTTTTTGGCTATTCTCGCTTCAATAGCTCTGCTATTCAAGCTCAAATTAGCCTCAATTAGCAAAAAAATAGACATTTTTTATTCCAAAAGCATATACCTGAGTAGTCACATTTTTTTTAATGTAGTAAAAACATAAGTGGTTTAGCTTGCAATATTTTTATTCCTTATTGCATTTATTCAGTAAGTATATTACTTATAAACAAAGTGAAGATTGAAAGGCCCAATTGGAGTATTTGATAGTGGTTATGGAGGCCTTACCATCCTCAATCAGTTTCGAGCTGTACTTCCTCAGTACAATTATCTTTATTTAGGCGATAATGCAAGGTCTCCTTATGGTATTCGTTCGTTTGATACGATTTATGAGTATACCCTAGAGGCTGTAAAATATCTTTTTAGTCAAAATTGCCATCTCATTATTATAGCTTGCAATACTGCATCGGCAAAAGCTCTAGTGAATATTCAAAAATTAGATTTGCCTTTGATTAGTCCAACGCGAAGAGTGTTAGGAGTAATAAGACCTACTGTAGAAGAAATGGGATGTATAACGACTACTCGCCATGTTGGAATATTAGCTACTGAGGGTACTGTGACATCTGAGTCTTACTTGCTAGAAATGAATAAATTACATCCAGAAACGACGGTATTCCAAGAGGCATGTCCGATGTGGGTACCATTGATTGAAAATGGAGAATTTGATTCTGAAGGGGCTCGATATTTCATCAATCGAAACATACAAAATCTTCTTTCTCAATCGCCCCAAATCGACACTATTTTATTAGGTTGTACACATTATCCAGTTTTATATGACGTAATACAAGAGTACATCCCCCCTCATATAAAAATTATTGCTCAAGGTAAAATTATTGCTAAAAGCCTCAAGGCCTATCTACAGCGACACCCAGAGATTGACAAAATGTGTCATAAAGAAAATTACACTACTTTTCTCACCACAGGTTCAGCTGTTGATTTTAATAAAAGAGCTTCTTCTTTGTTAAATAGTAAGGTTTTGTCTACTCGGGTGGAAAGTCTGATTGTGGGTGAAAAGCAGCTACCACGTGAAAAATAATAATCATATCATGATCGTTTTATATATTTACTGAAAATCCTCCAATGAACAAATTATTATTAGCTGCTACAATACTTATTATTACATTATTCCTCTTGTCTAATTGTAATAGAGATCAACTCGTCCAAATTGAAATGGATTGCGATGAAAATGTAACATATACGTCTCTTATCAAACCTATTATTGATGAAAGTTGTGCTTATTCAGGCTGTCATGATGGGGCTGGAGGAATAGGCCCTGGTGATTATACCCAATATAATGGAATATTAGGGCACCTTAATGGCGGATCATTTCGCAGTCGTACTATTGATCAAAAAGACAGCCCTTCTATTGGAATGCCACCAGACATGTCAGTGTATGCAGCAAGCCTTAAAGACAATCTTACAGATGAAGAGTTTGAGATGATTACTTGTTGGCTAGATAATAATTTTCCCGAATAGTATCAAATTGTTTTGTCCCCTTTACTTGTTTTTGAAGAACAGTGTTCATATGGTTTTTTATCAAAGGCAAACACACCGCTACCATCTATGGCTATGTTGAAATATTTACCCAAAAGACGAAATTTATGCAGAGTGCGTTTGTTCAATATATTTGATAATATGACCACGACAAGATTCCAACATTTCTGGATCTAATTTTTTCATCACCTCATTTACAGTATCTAAATGAGGCAACTTCAAGCCAAAAATGAACTTATAATTCGACCTGAATTGCGGCTCTTCTCGATCTTCATTAGTTTGGTTGCGTGAACCTTGTTTAAATAAAAACATAAAAATAGCTGCCATCATTATTTCTGAGATCTCATAGGTGGCACGTCCTCCACGATAGTCAGCAATGACATTAAAGGTCTGATTCAAATCAGGTATAAAGTGATCAATAGTTTGGGATATTCTGTGTAAAAGCAAATTACGTGGAGTTTTTTGTGCGTTTTTTAAATCATTCTTAAAACTTTTCGCTCTTTTGGC
>JAZGFD010000109.1:0-42701 GCA_036479115.1 Saprospiraceae bacterium
CACTTCTTCCTTTCAATTTGCCAGATTTTACCAACCCATCATATTTTCTCATAAGAAGGTAACTCTCTATTTGTTGAAGTGTATCCAATACAACTCCCACTAATATCAACAACGATGTTCCACCAAAAAACAAGGCAAATGCATCATTCACGCCTAGAGCCGCAATAAAGGCAGGAAAAATTGATATAAACCCTAAGAAAATTGATCCTGGTAAAGTAACTCTTGTAGTAAGGGTATCAATAAAATCTTCGGTGCTTTTACCAGGTTTAATGCCTGGAATAAATGCGTTTTGTCTTTTTAAATACTCCGCGTATTGTTGTGGATTAACTAAAAGTGCTGTGTACACATATGTAAATAAAACCACCAAAGTGAAAAATATTACATTGTACGGAATAGACTTCCAGTCATTAAGCATCAATAAGAAATTATTTGTACTTCCGCTACTTGACACCCATTGTGCGAGGGACATTGGTAAAAACATGATAGCTTGAGCAAAGATAATAGGCATTACACCTGCAGCATTTACCTTTAGGGGTATATAGTCTCTTGCCCCTACCATTGGAACTTGCCCACTTCCTCTTCCCACCATACGTTTTGCAAACTGAATAGGTATCCTCCGTACTCCTTGTACTATCATTATACAGACCAGCACTATGCCAAATAGAACAATTAACTCCAAGATAAATGTTAACAATCCAGTGGAATTAAATTGTGTGAGAATTTCGGCGAAGAATGCTTGAGGCAATGTAGCAATAATACCAATCATGATTAACAATGACACTCCATTGCCAATCCCATTTTCTGTAATTCTTTCTCCCAACCACATTGCGAAAATCGTACCTGTAGAAAGAATAATAATATTACTGAACCAAAATATTGTTTTACTTACTGAAGGGTCAATACTTCCAGGTATAGAAGTAATATATCCTAAGTATGCACTTCCTTGCACTAGGGTAATTGCTACAGTGAGCCATCTTGTTATTTGTGTTATTTTCTTTCTTCCAGATTCTCCTTCTTTTTGTTGAAGGCGCTGAAAATAAGGAACTGCAAAGCCCAATAATTGAATTATTATCGAAGCCGTAATATAAGGCATAATTCCAAGTGCAAATACAGCCGCTCTGTTAAAAGCTCCACCTGCAAATGTGTTTATCAATCCCAAAATATCATTAGACCCTCTTGCACTAGCAGCGGCATCTATAGCAGAAGGAATAACACCAGGAAGAACAACAAAAGATCCAAACCTATAAACCATTAGCAATACTAAGGTGAACAGAATTCGCTTTCTCAATTCTTCAATTTTCCAAATATTTCGTAGTGTTTCGATAAACTTATTCATCTCCTAAACTTCCTTTTATATGATATTAACTACCCCACCTTTAGCCTCAATAGCCTCCTTAGCACTTGCACTCACGGCATGGACTGTAACATTGATTTTTGCAGTCAACTCACCATTCCCCAGCACTTTTACTTTGTCTCTCTTCTTAATAATTCCTGAAGCGTATAATGACTCAATATTAATATCTACAGTTTTACTTTTTACTGCAATTGCAGACAATCTATCCAAATTTATAGGAACGTACTCAATTCGATTAGGGTTATTAAACCCTCTTTTAGGTAGACGTTGTTGCAAAGGCATTTGACCTCCTTCGAATCCCCTTTTTGATTTATATCCAGATCTAGATTTAGCACCTTTATGACCTCTTGTAGAAGTACCACCTTTACCCGAACCTTGTCCTCTGGCTATTCTCTTTCTTGATTTAACTGCGCCTTTTGCTGGCTTTAAACTATGTAAGTTCATCAGACTATATTTCTTCGTATTGCACTAAATGTTTCACCTTCTGGATCATTCCCATGATTTGTGGCGTTATTTCTTTTTCTACAGTATGATTGGTTTTTTTCAGTCCCAATGCCACTATTGTAGCTTTTTGTCTTTTACTTTTTCCTATCACACTACGTGTGAGTTTTACTCTTACTTTTTTCACGGGTCTTTATTTTATTATCCTTCAAAAAGTTTTTCCATTGTGATCCCACGTTGCCTCGCTACCATATCAGGGCTTCTGAGCTTTTTTAGTGCGTCAATTGTAGCCTTGATCACATTATGCGGATTAGATGATCCTTGGGATTTAGCCAAAACATTGTGTAATCCTCCAATCTCTAACACTGCTCTCATCGCACCACCTGCAATAAGTCCTGTACCATCAGATGCTGGTTTGATCAGCACTTTTCCTGCACCATATTTTCCATGTTGTTCGTGTGGTATTGTTCCTTTTAATACAGGAAATTTTATTAAATTCTTCTTAGCATCATCTACAGCTTTTGCAATACACTCTTGTACATCTCGAGCTTTTCCTAAACCATGACCCACTGTTCCATTTCCATCTCCCACTACTACTATTGCAGAAAAACTAAAAGTTCTACCTCCTTTAGTCACTTTAGCTACACGGTTCAAAGACACCAATTTATCTTTAAGTTCTGTATCCGCTGCTTTTATTCTATTGTCTTTATTAGCCATCTTACTTTCTTTTAAAATTTAAGGCCACCATCTCTAGCTCCGTCAGCTAAAGACTTAACTCTACCGTGATATAAATATCCATTTCTATCGAAAACAACAGTATCTACCTTGATAGATTTCGCTTTTTCAGCAATTAATGTTCCTACATTTTTTGCGGCTTCGGTTTTGTTAGCACCTGCTTCTACCTCTTTTGAAGAAGCTTGAGCCAAGGTAATCCCAGCTTTGTCATCAATAAGTTGACAATATATAGCCTTATTGCTTCTGAATACTGACAATCTTGGCCTTATACTTGAACCAGAAATCTTCTTCCTAATCCTGTATTTAATTTTTTGCTTTTTTTGAGCTTTAGATATCATAACTATCTATTATTTAGCAGCTGTTTTACCAGCTTTCCTTCTAATTTCTTCTCCAGTAAATCGTATTCCTTTTCCTTTATACGGCTCTGGTTTTCTTAATTTTCTAATCTTTGCTGCCACCTCACCGATAAGCTGCTTATCAGTAGATGACAAAAGCACTGTTGGATTAGACCCTTTTTCCATTTTTGTTTCTAACTTCACTTCATCAGGAATGTGGAAAAATATAGGGTGAGAATATCCCAAGGACAACTCTAATAACTGTCCTTTACTAGAACATCTATAACCTACACCTACAAGTTCCAAAGATTTTGTGAATCCTTCTGACACACCTATTACCATATTGTTAATCAAAGACCTATATAACCCATGCATAGCTTTGTGTCTTTTCTGATTAGTAGGTCTTTCTATTACAATCGAACCATCCTCTTCTTTCACAGTAATATCAGGGTCAATAATCTGAAACAATTCTCCTTTAGGGCCTTTTACAGAAACCACACTTTTTTCTGTGCTCCATGACACCCCATTCGGGATACTAATTGGCGCATTTCCTATACGTGACATTTTGTACTCTTTTTCTAGTTCAAATTAATAAACGTAACAAACTAACTCTCCTCCTACATTTTCACGAGCAGCTTGCTTACCAGTCATAAGGCCTTTTGATGTTGATACTATCGCTATACCCAAGCCATTTATTATTCTCGGAATTTCTGTTGATCTCGAATACTTTCTTAGACCAGGTTTACTAATACGACCTAGCTTTCTTATTACTGGTATCTTAGTGAAAGGATCATACTTCAAAGCAATTTTAATAACACCTTGAGGGCCTTCTTCCTCGAATTTATATTTTAAAATATAACCTTGATTATAAAGAATCTCAGTTATACTTTTCTTCATTTTAGAAGCAGGTATTTCCACGATTCTATGTCCTGCCTGTTGTGCATTACGCAATCTTGTCAAATAATCTGCTATTGGATCTGTTAACGCCATAGTTATGCCTGTTTACCAGCTTGCTTTTGTGATTCCAGGTATTTTACCTGACAATGCCATTTCTCTAAATGTAACCCTATTGATTCCAAACTTCCTCATATATCCTTTAGGTCTGCCTGTAAGTGCACATCTGTTGTGTAATCTTATAGGATTAGAATTTCTTGGAAGTCTATCCAACTCATCCCATCGTCCTTCAGCTTTTAACTGCTTTCGAAGTGCGCTGTATTTCTCTACGAGTTTGGCTCGTTTTGCTTCTCTTGCAATAATTGACTTCTTAGCCATCTATCTAATTTTTTATCATATTTTTAAAAGGCATGCCCAAGCCTCTAAGCAATTCATAGGCCTCCTTGTCTGTTCGGGCTGTTGTTACAAACGTGATATCCATTCCTGTGATGTTATTCACTTTATCAATGTCTATCTCTGGAAAAATAATCTGCTCTTTAATGCCCAAAGTATAATTACCTCTTCCATCAAAACTCTTATCACTTATCCCTCTAAAATCCCTTACACGAGGTAGAGATACCGAAAGTAGCCTATCAAAAAACTCCCACATTTTCTGCCTTCTAAGAGTAACCTTTGTACCAATGACCATTCCTTCTCTCAATTTAAAATTTGAAACTGAAGTCTTTGCTACTGTTGTTACAGCTTTTTGACCAGCAATGATAGATAGCTCTTTCTGAGCAACATCCCCCAATTTTTTATCCTGGGTTGCAGCTCCTACACCTTGATTTATACATATCTTAGCCAATTTCGGCACTTGCATTACAGTACTGTAGTCGAATTGTTCCATCATTTTTGGAACAATGTCAATCTTATATTTACCTAGTAAATTTGGAATGTATGACATTACTTAATTATTTCTCCCGATGTTTTTGAATATCGTTGTAGCTTTCCATCTACTAACTTTCTTCCTACTCTTGTTGGTTCTCCTGTTTTGGGATCAAGCAACATCAAATTTGATATATGAATAGGGGCATTAATTTCTCTTATCCCTCCTGGTTCATTATTCACAGGCTTCATGTGTTTCTTCATAATGTTAACACCATCCACAACAGCTCTATTTTTTTTAGGCAATATTTCAAGTACTTGTCCCTCAGTACCTTTATAAGCACCTGAAATTACGTGTACCTTATCGCCTTTCTTAATTTTTAACTTAGCCTTAAATATCTTCTTAGCCATTTGGTTTATTTTATAGTACTTCTGGTGCTAATGAAACAATTCTCATATAGTCACGTTCTCTTAATTCTCTCGCCACAGGGCCAAAAATACGGGTACCTCTAGGTTCGTCAGTAGCTGTCAATAATACCACTGCATTGTCATCAAATCTGATATACGAGCCATCTTTTCGTCTAATTTCCTTTTTTGTCCTTACAACTACAGCTTTTGAAACTGTACCTTTCTTCACACCTCCAGTAGCAGCAGCCTTAACGGTGACAATAATCATATCTCCTACAGATGCATATCTCCTTTTACTCCCTCCCAATACTTTTATACAAAGTACTTCCTTTGCTCCTGAATTGTCTGCTACTGTTAATCTTGATTCCTGTTGAATCATGTCTTGTATTATTTAGCTTTTTGTAAAATTTCTACTAAAGTCCATCTTTTGGATTTACTCAAAGGTCTAGATTCTTGAATCTTTACAGTATCTCCAATATTAGACTCATTTTTCTCGTCATGAGCTGTAAACTTCTTTGATTTTTTCACGTACTTCCCATAAATAGGGTGCTTTATTCTACGCTCCACAACCACTTTAATGGTTTTATCCATCTTATCACTTGTTACCAAACCAACCAGCTGTTTTTTAATTTTCTCCATTACTTGCTTTTTCTTCTTCGTGAGCGAATTTTTGATCTAAGTGTCAGTTCTTCTGGTGTCAATTTGGTCAATTCTCTTCTTCTCACTTCAGTTTTTAGTCTAGCAATATCTCTTCTCACATCTTTCAATACAAGTGGATTATCCAAACCTTTGATCGCATGATCGAAAGTCATCTTCTGATACTGAGTCTGTGTCTGAGTCAGTTCATCCAATAATTCTGGATCGGTAAATTCTTGTAGTTCTATGTATTTTTTAGATGCCATTATCAATATTCTTATTATACGTAGTCTCTTCTAACCACAAATTTTGTTAATACAGGAAGCTTTTGTGCTGCGAGTCTTAATCCTTCTTGCGCAACTTCCATTGGCACACCATCCATCTCAAATAGGATTCTACCCGGCTGAACATTTGCCACATAGTGGTCTAAAGCTCCTTTTCCTTTTCCCATCCTTACTTCTAAAGGCTTAGATGTGATAGGCTTATCAGGGAATATTCTTATCCATACTCGACCTTCCCTTTTCATATATCTAGTCATCGCAATTCGAGCTGATTCAATCTGTCGACTGGTCAATCTTCCGTGCGTTGTAGACTTTAGTCCAAATGAGCCAAATGAAATTTCAGTGCCTCGTTTAGCTAGACCCCTGTTTCTTCCCTTTTGCTGTTTTCTATATTTTGTTCTTTTCGGTTGAAGCATTTCACTTTATTTCCTTACCAAAAATTAATGTCTGTTTCTTCTATTGTCACCCCCTTTTCTTCTTCCTCCTCTTCGTTTGTCCTTTTCTATACCGATATTCGGAGAAAGATCTCTTTTTCCCAATACCTCGCCTTTAAATATCCACACTTTTACGCCCAGTTTACCATATACAGTAAGTGCTTCTACTAAAGCGTAATCAACATCTGCTCTAAAAGTATGCAATGGAATTCTTCCATCTTTAAACTGTTCTGATCTTGCCATCTCTGCTCCATTTAACCTCCCACTGATCTTTACTTTAATTCCTTGAGCTCCTGCCCTCATTGAATTTTGTATGGACATTTTGGCCACTCTTCTAAAATTCATTCTTCCCTCAAGCTGTCTTGCAATGTTATCAGCTACAATGGTTGCATCTAACTCTGGTTTTCTTATTTCAAAGATATTTATTTGTACATCTTGCCCAGTCAATTTTTTAATCTCTTCTCTAATTCTATCTACTTCTTGTCCTCCTCTACCTATAATAATTCCGGGTCTTGATGTATGCACTGTCAGGGTAATCCTTTTCAATGTTCTTTCTATCACAATACGAGCTACACCACCTTTGGGTACACGGGCTTTTAAGTATGTTCTTATTTGCTGATCCTGAACAACTTTTGCTCCGAAATCTTTTCCACCATACCAATTAGATTCCCATCCTCTGATGATACCTAATCTATTTCCTATTGGATTTGTCTTTTGGCCCATAATTTATTCTTCTTCGTCGTTAAGGTTGTCAATTTCCACTCTATTCTCCACTACCAGAGTCACATGATTAGAACGTTTTCTGATTCTGTGTGCCCTTCCATGAGGAGCAGGTCTGAATCTTTTAAGGAATGCTGCATCATCCGAAAATGCTTCCTTAATATACAGATCATAATCAGCAGCACTATATGCCATGTTGGTTTTATTCTCCCAATTGCTGATCGCAGAAAGAAGAACCTTTTCTAGCCATTCTGCAGCTTCCTTCTTTGTAAATTTTAACAAATTCAGAGCCTCATCTACAGATCTATTTCTGATCAAATCGACTACAAGTCTCATCTTTCGTGCCGACATTGGGCAGTTTCTTAATTGTGCTCTAGCCTCCATTCTAATTTATTTTCGATTTCCTGAATGCCCTCTATAATTCCTAGTAGGAGAAAATTCACCTAGTTTATGCCCCACCATATTCTCCGTAACAAAAACTGGAATAAATGTTTTGCCATTATGTACAGCTATTGTTTGACCTACCATATCTGGAATGATCATAGATGATCTTGACCATGTCTTTACTACAGTCTTCTTATTTGAAGCCTTTGCTTTTTCAAGTTTAGCTAACAACTTGTAAAACACGTAAGGTCCTTTCTTTAATGATCTAGGCATACCTACTTCTTAGTTTTTCTTTTTGTAATAATCAATCTATCCGATTTTTTATTAGGATTTCTGGTTTTTTGTCCTTTTGCCATGATACCTGTTCTAGAACGTGGATGACCACCAGAAGCCCGACCTTCACCACCACCCATTGGGTGATCTACTGGATTCATTGCTACACCTCTCACTCTAGGTCTTCTACCTTTCCATCTATTTCTTCCTGCTTTACCCATATTCTGGAGCCGGTGATCTGGATTAGAAGTAGTGCCTATTGTAGCCATACAAAAATCCAAAATTCTTCTCACTTCTCCAGAAGGCAATTTAATACTCACATATTTTCCTTCCTGCCCCATTTTAGTAGCAAACGTCCCAGCACTTCTAGCCAAGGCAGCACCTTTACCTGGAGTCATTTCTATTGCATGTATGCTCGAACCCAAAGGTATCTTACTCAATGGCAATGCATTGCCAACTTCTGGAGCCGCATTTTCACCTGACTCTATCTTAGCGCCCACTTTCAAGCCATCAGGAGCAATAATATATCTCTTGTCGCCATCCGTGTATTGAATAAGTGCAATATTTGCCGTCCTATTCGGATCATATTCAAGGCTCATCACTTCTCCCTTAATACCCTCTTTATTCCTCTTGAAGTCGATAATTCTATATCTTCTTTTGTGGCCTCCACCAATATTTCTCACGGTCATTTTACCGTCATGATTTCTACCGCCAGATTTTTTCAATTTAGTCAACAGGGATTTCTCTGGCTTCACTTTACTCAAGTGGCTGTTGTCAGTTGAAATTCTGGTTCGAAGACCAGGTGTTATTGGATTGTATTTTTTAACTGCCATTTCCTTCTCTTATAAATCACCGAAGAAATCAATTTCTTCTCCTGGTGATAGTGTCACAATAGCTTTCTTAAAAGATGGCTTCCTGCCTTTCTGCACCCCAGATTTAGTATTTCTTACTTTACTTTTACCGGGTACTATCATTGTGTTCACAGCGTCTACTGATACATTATACATATCTTCTACTGCCTTTCTCACTTCTAGTTTGTTGGCCTTCTTATTCACTTTGAAAGTGTACTTGCCACCACTCTCAGAAATATTTTCTGTCTTCTCCGTGATTAAGGGCTTTATTAAAATGTTCTTTGCCATTATTATTTACTTTCAAAAGATTTAACAATTTCTGCAATAGAACCCTCAGTAAGCACTAATTTTCCCGCATTCAATATTGCATATGGAAACAAATCCTTAGCATTCATTACTCCTGATTTAGGCAAATTTCTTGCACTCAAGTGTAAATTTCGATCATTCTCATTTGTCACTAATAATGACTTTCCTGTATTTAATCCCAGACTACTCAATACTTGTGCGAACTGAGAAGTCTTGGGATTATCGAATGTAAAATCTTCAACCAATACTATATCTCCTGCTGCAGCTTTAGCTGAAAAAGCAGATTGTTTGGCCAAGGACTTTACCTTTTTATTTAGTTTAAAACTGTAATCTCTAGGTCTTGGGCCAAAAACTCTACCACCCCCTCTAAATATTGGAGATTTAATAGAACCTGCACGAGCAGTACCAGTTCCTTTTTGTTTTTTTATCTTCCTAGTAGAACCAGCAATATCAGCTCTTTCCTTTGCTTTGTGGGTACCTTGTCTCTTATTAGCAAGATGCTGTTTGACACTCAAGTACAATACATGTTCATTGGGCTCAATACCAAATATCTCTTTAGGAAGTTTTACGCTTCTCCCTGTTTTACTTCCGTCTATGCTTAAAACATCTAATTTCATTGTGCTCTACTTTTCAATGATTACAAATGAACCTTTATGTCCAGGCACACATCCTTTGACTAAAATTAGATTCTGTTCCGAAAATATTTTTACAACTCTAAGGTTCTTTGTTTTTACTCTAGTTCCACCAGTTCTTCCGCCCATTTTCATGCCCTTTACAACTTTAGAAGGAGTAGCACAAGCACCAATTGCTCCAGGAGCTCTTTGTCTGTTATGCTGACCATGAGTAGCCTGTCCTACACCGCCGAAGCCATGTCTCTTTACTACCCCTTGAAACCCTTTACCTTTTGTGGTACCTACAACATTTACAATGTCACCTTCTTCGAAGATGTCATCTACTTTGACTATGTCACCTAGTGTTTTAGCAAGGTCAAAACCTCTCATTTCCACTACTTTTCTTTTGGGCCCACAACCAGCCTTTTTGAAATGACCCAGCTCTGCTTTAGAAGTATTCTTTTCTTTAGCATCACCATATCCTAACTGAACACTTGTGTATCCATCAGTCTCAGTGGATTTCACTTGAGTCACTCTATTTGGTGTAGCATCAATAACAGTACAAGCCACGTTGCGGCCTTTACTATCGAAGATGCTAGTCATACCTATTTTTTTACCAATAATGCCATTCATAAAACTGACAATTTATCTTACACATTCCATCGCTGAAATGCTGAAACTAAATTATAAGAACTGAAACATGTTATTACGACAACTTAACTTGAATATCTACACCACTTGGCAACTCTAATTTAGAGAGCGCATCGACAGTTTTTTGTGTCGGTGTGTAGATTTCAATAAGTCGCTTATGAGTCCGAAGCTGGAACTGCTCCCGAGATGTTTTATTGACGTGTGGAGACCGCAGGACGGTAAACACTTCTCTCTCGGTTGGCAGCGGAATCGGCCCAGTAACAACAGCGCCACTAGTTCTTACAGTTTTCACGATTTTTTCCGTTGATTTATCAACCAAATTGTGGTCGTAAGAACGAAGTTTAATCCTGATTTTCTGATTCATAACCTTTAATAAAATCTAATAATTATTTCAAATGAGGGCGCAAAGGTAGCAAATAATATTTAATATCCAAACAAGAGATTAAACATTAACTGTACCCGCAACCTTTTCCATTATTTCTTTTTCAATACCTTTTGGTACTGGAGCATATCGTGCAAAAGTCATTGTACTGCTCGCTCTTCCTGAAGTGATTGTACGTAAGTCAGTTACGTAACCAAACATCTCTGATAAAGGCACATCAGCAACGATTTTTACGGCTCCACTACTGATGATCTCCTGTCCTTTTGGCAATCCTCTTCTTCTGTTAAGATCACCTATTACACTACCTGTATATTCCTCAGGAGTCATTATCTCTAAATCCATGATAGGTTCCAAAATTTGTGGCCCAGCTTGTTTGGCCGCAATCTTAAATCCTTCTTTAGCACACAGTTCGAATGCGATAGGCTTAGAGTCCACTTGGTGAATACTTCCATCGTACACTCTTACTTTCATACTATCAATAGAATAGCCAGCAAGTACGCCATTGGCCATCATGGCTGTAAAACCTTTTACTATAGAAGGCATTAATTCTTTTGGAATTTTACCTCCTACTATTTTGTTTACAAATTGTAATTTAGTTTTTCCGTTTTTGAAGTCATCACTATCCAAAAACTCCTGATCAGCGGGGCCGAGTTCGAATTCCATATCCGCAAATAAACCAGATCCTCCTGATTGTTTCTTCAATCTTTCTCTGTGCTTCACTGATTTAGTAAGTGACTCTCTGTAATTCACTTGAGGTTCTCCCTGATTACACTCAACATTAAACTCTCTTCTCAATCTGTCTACAATAATCTCAAGGTGAAGTTCGCCCATGCCACTAATCACTGTCTGATTGGTTTCTTGGTCATATTTCACTTTGAAAGTAGGATCTTCTTCTGAAAGTTTGGCCAATCCAATGCCCAATTTATCCATGTCTTTTTGAGACTTTGGCTCTACAGCAACACCTATTACAGGGTCTGGGAATACCATGGATTCAAATACCAATGGATGTTTTTCTGCCGTAAGAGTATCTCCTGTTCTAAGGTCTTTAAAACCTACTCCAGCTGCAATATCTCCCGCTTCTACAAAAGGAATGGCATTTTGCTTATTAGAGTGCATTTGGAACAATCTAGAAATTCGTTCTTTCTTCCCAGTTCTATTGTTCAATATATATGAACCTGCCTTAAGGTGACCTGAATAGACTCTAAAAAACACCAATCTACCTACAAAAGGGTCAGTTGCTATTTTAAATGCCAATGCTGAAAAAGGCTCATTCGTATCCGGCCGTCTTTCTTCTTCTTGATCTGTATCAGGGTTGATTCCTTTTACTGCTCCTATATCAACAGGTGATGGTAAAAATGCACATGCCGCATCCAAAACTGCCTGAACACCTTTGTTTTTAAATGCCGAGCCACACATCATCGGAACAAATTTCGCATCTAGAACTGCTTGACGAACTGCGGTACGCATTTCTTCTTCGGTAATACTGTCTGGATCATCAAAATACTTCTCCATTAAAGTATCATCATACTCCGCTATTGCCTCCAACAATTTTTCTCTCCATTCTGACACCGTTTCAACAAGATCTTCAGGAACTTCGATTTCTTCGAAGGTCATACCCATATCCTCTTCATTCCAGACGATAGCCTTGCCTGTTATCAGGTCTACTACACCTCTAAATGTCTCCTCTGCACCAATCGGCACTTGCAAGGGAATGGCTTCTGATCCTAACTTTGCTTTTACATCATTTACTACAGCAAAGAAATCTGCACCTGATCTATCCATTTTGTTAACAAAACCGATTCTTGGTACACTATATCCATCTGCCAATCTCCAATTTGTTTCTGATTGTGGCTCTACACCACTTACGGCACAGAATAAGAAGATCAAACCATCTAAAACTCTTAATGAACGATTGACCTCTACAGTAAAATCAACGTGACCTGGAGTATCAATGATGTTCATCGCATAATCCTGATCCATCCATTTCCATGAAGTTTTGGTAGCAGCAGAGGTAATGGTAATTCCTCTTTCTTGCTCTTGTTCCATCCAGTCCATGGTAGCTGCACCATCATGAACTTCTCCAATTTTGTGAGATATTCCCGTATAATATAATACACGCTCAGTAGTAGTGGTTTTGCCAGCATCAATGTGCGCAGCAATGCCTATATTTCTTGTATACTTTAAATCTGCCATGACTTATGTAATAGGATTTTGTATTAGGATAATTTAATTACACTCTAAAGTGAGCGAATGCTCTATTTGATTCTGCCATCTTGTGGGTATCTTCCTTTTTCTTAACGGAAGCACCTTCATGCTTGCTGGCTGCTATAAGTTCTGCTGCTAATTTTTCAGCCATTCCCTTTCCACTCCTCGCTCTTGTATACTTGATTATCCATTTTATCCCAAGAGACAATCTTCTCGCAGGTCTTAGTTCCACAGGGATCTGGAAAGTAGCGCCACCTATTCTTTTTGATCGTACTTCTACTTGAGGGGTAACGTTAGTAACCGCTGCTTGCCAAATTTCATGAGGGTTTTCTTCTGTCTTTTCCTTGATGATATCCATGGCTTCATAGAATAATTTGTAAGCAATAGACTTTTTTCCCTGTACCATCATATTGTTAACAAACTGGGTTACCATTGGATCACCAAACTTTGGGTCTGGCTGAAGGATTCGTTTACGCGGCTTTCTTTTCCTCATTTAATTATTTTTTAGGCCTTTTAGTGCCATATTTTGATCTTGATTGTAATCTATCAGCTACACCAGCTGTATCTAGCGCTCCTCTTACTATTGTGTATCGTACCCCAGGAAGGTCTTTTACCCTTCCTCCTCTTATTAATACAATGGAGTGCTCTTGTAAATTATGACCTTCTCCTGGTATGTAAGCAATCACTTCGATACCATTGGTAAGTCTAACTTTGGCTACCTTCCGCAATGCCGAGTTTGGCTTTTTTGGTGTAGTGGTATACACTCTTGTACATACCCCTCTTTTCTGAGGACATGAGTTAAGTGCTCGAGACTTACTTTTCGAAATTATTGTCTTTCTTCCTTTACGGACTAACTGATTGATAGTTGGCATATTAATTCTATATTTCTACTGCCTTTTTAAAAAGTTGAGCAAAGGTATAATTATTTTCTTCTTGATCAAGCCCTATTTTTGCATTTATTGCAATATTTTACATTTTAAAAATTGTTGAATTTAATAAACCTCATTCATTTGGTTTTAAAACCAAGGAATACCAACGAAAATATGATATGAATAAAGAAAATATAATTATTCGCAATGCCAACAAAAGGGACATAAAATCGATATTCAAACTTGTGAAAGAGTTGGCCATTTATGAAAATGCACTAGACAAGGTAATAGTAGATGCCGAATACTATAAAAAAGAATGGGAGAAAAATACATTTTATGCTATTGTAGCTGAGTATGGAAAAAAAGTAATTGGTACTTGTATTTATTATATGACTTTTTCAACTTGGAAAGGCAGGTGTATTTATTTAGAAGATTTCGTAGTGCAAGAAAAATATAGGAAATTGGGTGTTGGTCAACTGCTTTATGACCAACTTTTGATTGAGTCAAAGGCTAAGGACGCTACCATGATAAGATGGCAAGTTTTAGATTGGAATGAACCCGCTATTAAATTTTATAAAAAGAATGATGCTACAATAGATAAAGAGTGGTGGAATTGTAAAGTATATTTTTGATCCAGGTTGTCGTGTGAGATTGTCGTATGCTATTTCCTTGCTCGGGAAATAGCAAAATCCAAAAGTTTTAAAACTTCTTGCTATCCGTAATCAAAGAATATTCACTTTATATAGATTTAAGCCTTCTATTTCTTCTGTAATCTCCCATTGTGTTTTCAATTTTTTAATGGTTATATCCCTTTCCTCAGGTGAAATAAAAAACCATTGACTTTTTACATTATCTATAGCTTTTATTGGGTAAGTTCTTATGTGATGGGTGGCACATTCCTTTAATAAATTTTTATATTTTTCTTGGGATACGTAGTGCTTTATCATGGGTAAATATGATATTAAAGTTACATTAAGATCGTTATCATTTTTTTTCAATTTCAGCAAATAATTCAGAGCTTCTTTTGTATTGTTTTTTGAGTATGGAAATCTATTATTTATATTAAAAGCTATGATGCACAAGGCTAACAATACTACTGTTCTGATGTGTATATGATGAGTGGAAAACTTTGATAATAACAATTCTATTCCAAATAATATTATGATAATGATTAAAGGAAATTGATATAGGTTTAATCTTATCCCAACAGGGTAAACATTAATTGTATTTAGCCCAAAATGGATTATTAGAGGTAAGATTATAAAAAAGTAATATCGAGAATTTCTTTTCTTAAATATCTGCACAAGACCCGCTACAAACAATGCTACAAAGAATAATTTACCTGCAGGAATGATGTTAATAAATGACTTAATATCTGTAATTGTTATTTTATCATCAATGACATAAGCCCGTATCATTGAGTAAAAATCATCATATATGAATCCGTTTGGAGAAGAAAATATTTCTGTTATTCTAAATATAATACGCAATGGATTAAATTTATAATGATCGGTAAAAAGAAAGCCACCATGAAAATTCCAATCGTAGTGCCAAGCTGCTGCTCCTGAATGCACATTCACAAAAAAAATATAAAATACAATCACAGCTATTAACCAACTTACTAAAGCAGCCATCGATTTAAGTGTGGGTATTTTTTGAGAGCGTAAGGAATCAAAGAGCATTTTGATAGCAATACAAAAAAGGATTATCACACTACTATTAGATAAAAAGATGGCCAAACAACCTAGGATTAGCAAAGCATAAATTTTTTCAGGCTTTAAAAGGGCCAGATATATAAGTGATATGGTCAATAATGTATCAATAATATAAGGTTTGATCTCTGAAGAAAAATAAATTATTGCTGGAGACATAACAAATAGACTCAAACCTACACCTACAAAGAAGTAATCATTAAATATGTGCTTGCATAATTTGTAATTCATTATAATGGCTAAAAATGCCATTGTCATAGGCAACAGTCGAAAATTTAAATCAGAAATACCGCTAATAGTAATGATCGCTTTTTGGGCACATAAAAACAAAAAAGGTGCGGCTACATTGTAATCTAGTGGAAGCCAAAAATCGCTGTAATTTTTAAAAAGAATATTGTTTGTATAGAAAGCTTCATCCCCCCATACTCCTCGATCCTGAAGGAATTGTTCTAAAATATAAAATATCCCTATGCTTACTATAATGAGCAAAAAGATATTGATTAACAGTTTTTTATTGGCTATCATTGGCTGCACAGTATTGAGGGATTCATTTTCTTCAGATCATATAAGCCCCAATGCATCTTTTACTATTTCCTCAGATTGGTCGGGAAAGTCAATTGAAATAGCTTTCGATCTTTCGAGCCATGATTGCACCTTAAATTGGAAAGTGTTATCAATTTCTCTAATAATGTCTACCCCCATATTTTCAAGAGCCACGGCATTACACAATTGTTCGTACTGATCATTCATTGGGATGGCCAAAAATCTCTTTTTCAGATAAAGCATCTCTGATGTGCTGGCAAATCCAGCCCCAATAATCGCTCCATACGCTGATGAGAGATATTTCATCCAGTTGTCATTGTCTATCGGAAAGACCTCAATATTGCCTTCTTTAGAATATTTCTTGGCGTGTTTAGAAAATATCTTCCATGATACAGATTTAATCTTTTTTAGATATTTTTTATAAACATTTTCTGAAAAAGCCGGGAGGTATACTACTACATGATCTTTTTCTGAAAGGTGCAATTGTCTTATGGCTTTCCTTACCACTGGAGTATAAATATTTTTATCAAATGACTTATAGTGGAGGCCGATATACCTATCTACTGGTGCAAATTGGCGGTAAAGAAATTCTCCAAATTTATTGTGCTTAATAGGTCTTGGTGACTTTGAACTTAAAAAACTGGCTTGATGGCTTAAGCCTACTCTTGCTATATTTGTCCATTTAGCGGCCCAAGTACTTATAGGTTCGAAGTCGCTCACAATTAGATCATAATCTCTAAGATCTAACTTAAAAACATCGTAAAAGAATCGAAAGGGTTTGGTTTTTATAGCTGTACGTAAATAATCAATGCCTCCATTTTTACCGAAAACAAAACCTGCTCCGTGCATTTTGGCCTTTACTGGAAAATTTAGTTTTAAGTCTCCCTGAATGCCGCTGAGCAAAACGTCAACATCAGCATATTTAGACATAATAGGGTAGAATTCTATAGCTCGGCTGAGGTGCCCATTACCTGTGGCCTGTACTGCATAAAGTACTCGCATGACTCAAAAGTGACCATTTTATTTATAATGTCACTACTTTTTTAAGGATAATACTAAGATATCAAGTATAGGCTTAAACTCAGCCACATCTTTCCCTCAACTCATTATTTTGGCCGATCTGCTAGTGTGAGCGCCATTGTCTTGAGCATCTCCAATCTATCCTTCTGAAAGGCTGTGGCATCTAAATGTGAAAACGCCAAATTCATAAATGCTGCCTTGCTTTCAGCAATGTAATTTTTTAAGTAAAGGTCATCGTATACTTTTAAGACTTGCTCTACCCTATCCTTTTGATTTATATTAGAATGATAGAGCTCCAAAAAATCAATTCTTTCTTTTTCTTCTAATAATTCAAAAGCTTTTACAAAAAAATAATTCTTTTTCTTTTGGATGATATCTCCGCATTTTTGTTTGCCTACTTTATATGATTCACCATATAAATCAAGAAAATCATCTTGCAATTGGAATGCTATACCTGCATTTTTACCAAACAAGTAAAGGTGACATGCATGGTTATCATCAGCATTTGCCAATAGAGCACCTGATTCTAAGGCATATCCAATAAGCACAGCCGTTTTCATTTCTATCATTTTAAGGTACTCCGTCATGCTCACTTCATCTTGAGTCTCAAATGCCATATCATCACTTTGCCCTTGGCAAACAAGGATGGAAGTATCACAGAATCGTTTTACAATCTTCAATGCTGCTGGATTATTGAGCCTGCTAATAATTTTCACTACGTGTGCATGCATGGCATCTCCAGATAGAATAGCAGCGTTGATACTATATTTTTGATGTACAGTAGTGGCTCCTCTTCGCAATGGCGCAGCATCCATAATGTCATCATGTACCAATGTGAAATTATGGAATAGCTCTGTAGAATATGCCAAAGGAAGTGCATTTTCTAATTCGTCATTATAACCCATATAACCCAAAAGAGTGAGAATGGATCTAATCCGCTTACCACCTAATGACATTATGTAGTTAATTGGATTATAGAGACCTTGAGGTTGTTGATTAAATGACTGAGTGGAGAAGTAATCTTCTACTAATAATTTGATGTCACTAAGACTATTTTTCAAATATTTCCAGTTTATCCATTAAAGGTAGTCAATTACTATATTTGTAACTACTCAAGTCGTATCAATTTTGGCTAAAATAGGCTAATTTTCAGCTACACAGCGGCTAATTTTCTCTCAAATCAAAAATGAGGCAACATGGTCGAGATTCCCTAATGCATAAAATAAGTTATTAATAGCGTTGTTATTAAGAGGAAAATAGCTTCGTTTGGTAAAAAAATCTTTGTTCGCTTAAAAGCACACCACCTGAATAGTTGCTTGTTTTCTACCTTACTTTATTTAGGTACATGTTTGAGTCCACTCCGAAAACTCACAAAATCAAAAAAGTTCCTTTTGGCGAATTTTACATTTTTCTCAACTCGCTGATACTCAGGCATCACCGAATTTCTGAAAATGTAAATTTCATCCAAAACGATTCTTTTTCTGAAAAATGTTAGTTTCCAGAGTAGGCTCATGTTTTATCAAAATTTTATTCTGATTTCATGAGGTACTGGTTTTCTAAGATGTAGATTATTTGACAACAACCATTACCTATTAATAGTCATATAATTGGTTATTTTTAATTTTCAAAATTAAACATCAAGTCTACTAAATGCGACTACAACAAATGTTTCTACTAATGTGCTTTATTTCAATATCAATAAAGTGTACTGATTCTCCCAAAGCGAACATGATTATTACCAATGGTAAGATTTACACAGTGAATGAAGGGCAGCCCTGGGCTGAAGCAATAGCAATAAGTAATGGAAAAATATTAGCCATTGGTACTACTAAAGAAATAAAGCAATACAAAACTGGTAATACCAAAGAAATTGATGCTCAAGGAAATTTTGTAATGCCTGGTCTTATCGAAGGTCACGGTCATTATTCTGGCTTAGGAAGATCATTAATGAATTTAAACTTTATCAATTCTAAGAATTGGGATGAGATTGTAGCAATGGTAAAAGAAAAGGTAGACGAATCGGAGCCTGGAGATTGGATAGTGGGAAGAGGGTGGCATCAAGAAAAGTGGTCAGAGCAGCCTCATAATCATACTCATGGCTATCCCAACCATTATGAACTTAGCGCAATATCACCTGATAACCCTGTACTGCTTACTCATGCAAGTGGGCATGGGGTAATAGCCAATAATCACCTCATGAAAATGGCAGGTGTAAGCACAGAAACTCCTAATCCTGTAGGGGGTGAAGTCGTAAGGGATGCTCAAGGCAGAGCAATTGGGGTATTCGAAGAAAGAGCAATGAAACTGGTGAGAGATACTTATAATGAGTATATAAAATCTCTCAATTCCGAGCAAAAATATGAGGAATGGCTTCAGGGTATGAGACTGGCTGAAAAAGAATGCCTTTCTCATGGGATTACGTCTTTCCAAGATGCTGGTTCTTCTTTTAAAGAAATAGCTCAATATACTGCTCTTGCAGAAAATAATGACATGAATGTGAGACTATGGGCCATGTTAAGACATGCATCTGAGACGATGAAAGGTAAAGCTCGTACAGCCAGAGTGATAGATGCTGGCAATGGGTATTTTACATGCAGAGCTATCAAATCAGAACTGGATGGGGCTTTGGGCTCATTTGGGGCATGGTTACTAGAACCTTATAATGACAAACCTGGGTTTGTAGGGCAAAATACTACAACTATAAAAGAAGTAAAAGCCATTGCTGCCATTGCTCTAGAAGCTGACATGCAGTTATGTGTACATGCCATAGGTGACAAGGCAAATAGAGAAACATTAAATGTTTTTGAGGAAACTTTCAAAACATCAGACAAAAATGACTTGAGATGGCGTATTGAACATGCACAACACATTGACCCACAAGATATTCCAAGGTTTTCAGAGTTGGGGGTGATTGCCGCTATGCAAGGTATTCATTGTACTTCTGATGCTCCATTCGTGGTAAAAAGGCTTGGAGAAAAAAGAGCCAAAGAAGGAGCTTATCCATGGCGGTCGCTCATTGATGCAGGAGCTTTGGTCACTAATGGCACAGACGTGCCTGTAGAAAATGCTGACCCAATACCTAGTTTTTATGCAGCTGTGACCAGAAAACGGATAGACAATGGAATGGAATTTTTCACAGAACAATCAATGACACGCAGTGAAGGTATATTTTCTTATACTTTGGCCAATGCCATTGCGGCCTTTGAAGAAGAAGACAAAGGCTCTCTAGAAGTAGGAAAATACGCAGATGTCGTAATATTATCTGAAAATTGGATAGCGTGTACTGATCAAGAAATTTTGGACACCAAGGTGCTTTTTACCATAGTGGGCGGAGAAGTGAAGTTTGAATTAAAGGAGTAGATAAAGCAAAGGAATGGAGTAGTGACCTTTACCAATTTTCAATCGGGCAAGTGAAATAGATTAGAGGTGGCTGTAAGTCGTGAGAAATGAATGAATTTCCTGTAACTACCAGGAGAAGCCAATTTTGAGCCCACTCTGTAAACACGCAAAATCAAAAAAATTTCTTTTGGCGATCTTTATATTTTTTTCAATTAGCTGATACTCAGGCATAACCGAATCTCAATAAATGTAAATCTCATCCAAAATAACTCATTTTGTGAAAAATGTCTGTTTCCGGAGTGGGCTCAATTTTGTGAAAAAAAATATTTTTCTACCACATTTCGGCTATTATTGATATAAATCGAAGATATGGCGACATAATCGAGATTCAAATAACCAGTAAAATAGGTTAGTAATAGCCTTGTTATTACATCTCAAATGAGCTTTGTCTTATAAAAAAATAACAATTTTTCACTTGCTTAATTGACAAAAGGCCTCAAGAGCAGCCACCTAAAATATTGCCATTGTTGGCCAAATAATGTAACTATTCAGGAGACATCAATATGGCTGCTTAATCTCATGAAAACTGACCACTTGAGTAGTTACAAAAAAACGTCTTTGTCAACGGGATAATTTGCTAAAGTCCGTACCACTAGGATCTTGGAACACACGCAGGTCAAATTCTGGCACAACTGCTAAAATATGATCAAAGATATTGGCCTGAATACTTTCATAATTTGCCCAGCTCTGGTCTTTGCTAAACACGTAAATCTCGATGGGTAAGCCATGTTCTGTTGGAGCAAGATGTCTTATTAAAAATGTCATTTCCTTATTTATCATTGGGTGATTTCTTAAATAAGCTTCGACATAGGCTCGAAATGTTCCTATATTGGTCATCCTTCTACCATTCACAAGACTGGAATTATCAACCTGCTTCAGTTTATTGTTTTCTTGAACCTCTATTTTCTTTTTTTCAATGTAATTAGATATATACTGAATTTTACTAAATCGATTTAACATATCTTCTGTACAAAATTGAATGGTATTCATATCCAAACTAATAGATCGCTTAATCCTCCTGCCATCTGATTCAGACATTCCACGCCAATTTTTAAATGAGTCGGTAATTAATGCATAGGTGGGAATAGTAGTAATCGTTTTATCCCAATTTTGTACTTTAACTGTCGTTAAGGCTATTTCTATAATCTCACCATTGGCTCCATATTTCGGCATTTCAATCCAGTCTCCATTGGCAACCATACGATTTGCAGATAATTGTATTCCCGCTACAAAACCCAAAATTGCATCCTTAAAAATAAACATTAAGACTGCGGTAAGAGCGCCTAAACTGCTAAATAAATAAATAGGCGTTTTGTTCAGTAGAATGGAAATGATAAATATCCCACTGGTAAAATATATGATTATTTTAAAAATCTGGATAAAGCCCTTTATGGGAATTCTATTTGAAATGTCATATGTTGTATAAATAGCTAAGGAAGCATTTAAAAAAGCATCAAGTGCTAGTATACCTATAACAATCATGTAGATTAATACTATCCCACTAATCAAAGCAATTAACCAATCATATCCCGAAAAAGGGATTGAAATAGACATGTAAATGACAATGGCTGGAGCTAAATAAGCAAGGCGATTGAATACTTTTTCCTTTAGGATCATATCGTCCCATTGAGTTGCTGTCCGGCTAATAATAGTGGCTAGCCATTTTAGGATAAAATGTTTCGTAAGCAAATAAGCAATAAGGCTTAAAACAAAAATCAAAACAAAAATCAACCCTCTTGCTAAAATGCTTGAGGTAGATAAATCCAAGCCCTGATTAATTATCCAATTTGTAAGAATTTCAAGCATTTTTCTTTAAATTTATATAAATGATAATTACTCGGGAGGAGCCAACTTTTAGGTAAACAAAATATACAGCTGCCCCATATTTCAGCCATTGTAGGTTTGTCTATGAAATGCTAGACAGATAAAAGTCTATTCTTACAGTTAATACATACAAGAGTTAATATGCACTAACTTCTACCTCCTTGGATCAGCACTAAAATTAACATCACCGATCTTATAACCTATAATCTGACGGTTGAATGAAGCACTTGTGCTCGGGTTCATTTGAATTATTGGAGGTTCGAAACGCCATGATGTATTTTCTGGAAATCTATCTGCTCTTCCTATAATAACATTTAGCATTTGCACTAAATCTAGGCTTGAAACCTGGCCATCTGCATTAGCATCAGCTGATCGTTGTTGAAATGTTCCAAATAGTGGTAATGTTCCCAAAATATGATTTTGAACTTGCACTAAATCCAAAGCAGATACACCATTTCCATGATTGGTTTCTTTTACAAAATCCAATAAATAAGAGCCACTTTTTGGTAAGTCGTCAAAGACAAACCTACCATCAGGTCCTGTCATAAAACTAACTTGTTTGTCACCTTTTATGGATACTCTTACATTAGGAATAGCGATACCATCAGGAGTGACCAATCGGCCTACAAAGCTTATAAATGCAGATCCTGCTTCATTCAATTCTATTCCATTCAAAATAGTATCACCAGTATTTGAAGGATCAAGCCAATCTTTTAGCCTGGTTTCGGGTGTGCCTCCACCTTCCCAGCTTTGAGATAATCGCCCATGATAGCCTATGCCTATAGTACACATTTCGTCTCCATCAGGACCTCCATGCAATTGGCTAATGATAAGACCATTATTATCTATCAACGGGGCACCTGATGACCCTCCCTGATAAGTACTTTCATCAAAACGTGTGACATGATGAGAACTTTGGGGAGTAGTAATCCCATTATCCCAATTTAATGTAGATTTAAAAGGGACAATAGGGTCAGCATCTACCGATATTTTTTTTATATCACCCCTGGGATGATGAATAAGTACACCACCAGAAGCTTCGTAAGAATTATTTTTATTCCATCCATTAAAAAAGGCATTCGAAGTTTGTGGCAAAGTATCTGTAAGTTTGAGTAATAGCATATCTGTATTACCATGACCTGCGATCATCTCACACCCAGTTACCCTTACAAAAGTAGGCTCTGATTCAGGGTCGGCACAACTGAATGACTCATATCCAAAATCAAATGACCACATGTCCCAAAAAGCAGTGAAACCATCTTGACAATGGAACGCTGAAAGAATATATGGAGCTTTATCATTATTGGTATTATTGATTAATGAACCCGTACAAAAGCCAATTCCCTCTTCTAGCACCATTCTTATTCGCATCACTCCTCTTTCCTGCTGAGCAAAATCTTGCCCCTCTTCACAGGTGATATTTTTATGGCATTCATATGATGAATCATAGCCAAAATCCATAGCTCCTACATATACCTCTCCTATTTGAAGGTCATGAATTCGATCTTTATCACTTGAATGCAAAATAAATCCTATTTCTTCACTAGGATAAGGCCCTCCTAAAAATTTGGTTTCCGAACTTGTAATTGTCTCAAAAGACATATCATTTACTAAGTCGTAAACTTCTAAGTATTCATTCGGTAACAATTCTAAATTATCAAATCTCACGTATACTTGCTGTGATTGAGAAATACTTATTTTTTGAAAACTTCGCTTCTCATTTTCAAGCCAATGCCAGTTTGAAGAATTAAGTTTTGCTAATTCTTTTTTGGAATTTGTCATTGGTTTGGCAAAAATAGAAATAGGAGAAAACTCACTTTCAAGTTTTTTTTCAATATTGGCTTTAATATTCATTCCATCAAGAAGAATGTAATCTGAATATTGAGAATGGCCATTCATATTCGCACCTTGAGCTACAATGCACTGATTATCAGCAAATTGTATCATCAATAATATTGTGATAAAAATCCAAGAACTGTACTGCATTTAAATAGAAATTTTGCGTTTTACGCTTCTTTTGGTTGGCTGACACAAATATGATCTTTTTTTGTCAATTATTTAGAAAGAATAATATATTTGCGTCGCTTTTAGAGAATGCAAAACTGGACATTTTTTTGTTTGGGGCTACATTTTAAAAGATTGTTCTAATTGGCCCGTTCGTCTAGGGGTTAGGACGCCAGGTTTTCATCCTGGTAGCAGGGGTTCGAATCCCCTACGGGCTACAACAAAGCTCTCCTTTTTAGGAGGGCTTTTTTTTTGCCGTTTGGCGATTCTAAGCCTGTGATTTTCATCTACTGAGAATGTGCTTTCTAGACTGTTTCCTACATCTGATCATAATAGTTAATGTTATTCCAACTTGGCTATTTTAAAATTTAAGCATCTGATTATTAGTACATTACTAAATCAGTGGTACACTACATATTTTTTTATTACTGATTAAGTTTGAGTGCATTTAGTTGCTAGAATAGAATTGTTTTACCTGCTCAATGGGCTTTGCCTTCCGCATATGAATCAGTTTTGATCAGTTGTAAAGGACTGTGTTTTGTATGGTGTGTTTTGAGGATTCTTAAAATATTTTTCAAATCGTAATTAATATTTTGCTTTTTGAGCACATATCGAATAGTATTGACCAGTTGATAATTTAAAATTGTCATTTTAACGCGTTCATCTTTTTCGTGGCGTATAGGCCTGATATGCAAATTGGTTTTTAAACATCGAAAAGTTGATTCCACTTCACAAATGGTATTGTAGATATCCCAAAATTGAGCCCGCTCCGAAAACATAAAAAGCCTAAAATATTTCTTTTAGTGATCTTACCCTCTTTTTCAAATTGTTGATAATCAGGCATCAACAAATATCAAAAAATGATAATATCATCTAAAATAATTCATTTTGTGAGAATTATCTGTTTTCAGAGTGGGCTCAAAATTGGTTTTCAGTCAGGTTTTCATGATTGATCCTTAAAAAATATATGCCTTTGGATTTGTCTTGTTTTACTTTTATATGTTTTTAACCCAACTCATTTGAGTGGCCACAACATCGTTTTGCTCTACCGTGATGCATATTGTACCATTGTATATTTCTGATACCATAGATGCCCAACCTGTCTTCAAGCTCAAACATATCACTCACTCGATTAGTAAATGAATTGATCGATTCGTTCTTTGTTCCCATACTGTTTATCGGACATCTGAACGAAAAGTCACTAAAATTAGAAATAGTTCTTTTGGCGATATTTTATTTTTTCTCAACTCGCTGATAATCAGGCATCACCGAATATCAAAAAATTAAATCCTCATCCATAAAATTGAGTCCACTCCGAAAACTCACAAAATCAAAAAAGTTCCTTTTGGCGAATTTTACATTTTTCTCAACTCGCTGATACTCGGGCATCACCGAATCTCTGAAAATGTAAATTTCATCCAAAACGATTCTTTTTCTGAAAAATGTTAGTTTCCAGAGTAGGCTCAAAATTCTATTTCATAAAATTCGACAGTTTCCGTTCAGGCACTGAATAATATTTTAAACAATACTCCTTGATTCAGCGACGCCACACATCACACCAATTTAGTGCTCTAAGAATGAAATTTAGCATACCTTAAAGGCAGTTATTTTTTATCTGAGCCGACCTTTGGTGGAAGAAATTTTTAAACGACAAGCAGATGAAAAAGAACAAGTATAAGGATATGCGGTACTTTGTTCTTGGTGCATTAGTTGCATCCTGTAAGTTTGACCTCAAGGATTGCACTGGCATTGATCTGAAAACCTGGATTGAGCACAATAGAATCTGTTGACGACAGTGTTAGCGTAGCAATGTTACTTACAATGCTACTGATTTGTACAAATTCCTGGGTTTTAATTTGACGAAATTCATTTGAGTCTACAGGATTTGTAATATTCAACGAAAGTGGACAAAAAGGCTCAGAATTAAAATCAAGAAAACCTAGAAGTTCGGCGTTAGTTACATCAACTTCGTCAAAAAAATTAGTTCCTATTCCACTGGACACATTGAGGCTGTCAAACCTAATATATTCAAATTCTCCAACGATATCAGGGTCACAATCTGGCCCTATATCGCATTCTGCGTCTTCTATTTGAGTGATGTTGTGTACATCAGCGTTATAATCTGAGACTTTAGTCCAGTCTGTATAAGTCACTAATCCTACCTGGATGGTATCTGGAAAATCCGGTCTATTATATCTTTCATGTACCACCCAAATCTGATCCGTTTCTAGTCGATACAATACGATGAATACATTGTCAATCCTTGCTATTCTAATCAATGTACTCGTGGTGTCTACCTCTGCTACTCGTAGTTGCGAGTTGCCATTAATAGTTGTTTTTACTTCAAAATTGGGGGGATTGCAACCTGGACAGGAATTGTGATTGCCCGCTGCACCTATTGATAGGAATATATAGTTATTATCAGCCGCAGTCCATCCAGTAATTGGGTCTAATGCTCCATCAGGGTATTCTCTAACATGACGTAACATGATTCCTGCCAGATTAAAATCTCCTTCTGGAATAATATTATCCCGCCCTAAGGCATCTACTTTTGTAGTAACAATGAAGTTGCCACTTACTTCTCTAAACAAAAACGGGCCTCTATAAGAACCAAACCATGATGCAGTTCTAGGTATCATCACCAACTTACCTGCTATGGTATCGTCAATAGAATAATGTTCCAATTGTTCAATACCCCATTGTTCTTCGATATTGATATTCTTCCAGTTTACCAAAGATCGACTGTCCTCAAATTCATCATTATGTAGTTGAATTTGCGATATTAGACTTGTTGCGATAAAAAGAAAAAGAAATAAAATGTAGTTCGTTTTTTTCACAGTGCGAAAATAGTGAATGTTAAATAAGGTTACCTAGGGTTTGCACTAGTGCTGTGTCAAGTGTTAAATGACGGGTTGGCTTTGCGCATAATTTGATCCTGAACGAGGCAAAAAACGCAGTCATAGCAGTAGATATGGCGAGTATATTTAACAAAGAGCAGGTTCAAAAGATGCCAAAGTTACCCGTCAATTTATCCTTGACAGAGCACTAGTACTGTGTCAAGCACTAAATAGTGTCTGAACGAAATATCGTCAAAATTAGAAATAATTCTTTTGGCGGTATTTTACTTTTTTTCAACTCGCTGATACTCAGGCATCACCGAATATCAAAAACTAAATTCTCATCCAAAATATTCTATTTCATAAAATTCGATAGTTTCCGTTCAGACACTAAGCAAAGTAAGCCTTATGCAACGTTAATTTTTATCTGAATAAGGCGAAGGTTCCTGATCTTGGCCTGAAACAAATGAAGGGTTCTTCAACGAAATGCAAGTAAAAAAAAGACCAAGTATCAAGGTGTGTGATATTTCGGGTCTTATGCACTAACCCAATAATAATCCCAAGATAGAATCATAATGCAAAGCCAAGTATAATAGAGTGGCCAAATTAGCAAAGATAGCCGCTGGTATAATCCAGAATAAAAAAATCAAAATTGAAGGTTCATTTTGATACACAATTATCATGAACATACCTACGCCGATATAAAGGTCAATACCTATCTGTTTTGTCCAAAGAATAGGACTCATATTTTTTAAAGCCCTGAAAAAACTCTCTTTGTTGCTTACATTAATAGTGTACAAGAGAAAAGCGGTAAAAGCCAGCCAAGCTAAATACTTGCCTATAGGAAATGCGCTACTGCTTGTAAAAAGTGGCTCACTTCTAAACCCTAAAGCCAGAATACAGAATAAAGCAAATATTACCCAAAGCGCATTTTTTTTAAGTGTTTTCATATTGATAAAAATATTTATTCGTAATAAAAGATAATTACTCAGGTGGGTGCTTTTGAGGCTGTCTACCAATGAAGCAGAATAAAAATTGACCACCTGAGAAGATTTCTTCTGTTTCTAATGGATGCAAAAGTTACTTGAGTTCAAGAGATTTTATACAAACATATCTTGTAACTACAGATGGTATCAAATTTGGCTAAAAAAAATCTTTTATCATTATACTCTGGCAATTTATGTTCCAAATCGAAGATGTGGCAACATAATCGAGATTCACTAACATATAAAATAAGTTAGTAATTGCGCTACTATTCATACAAAAACAGGTAAGTACTTAATATTTTGTGTGTCAAGAAAGGTTTGTCATCATTTTTAGTCAAAAATGCCGCCAAATCACAACAATCGCTACTCTACCAAGGGCGTTGCCCTAGGGCTGTTCAGCTTAATGGTCTTCAGCCTTTCTATGATGATTACCATATTGAGTACTTGCCTGCATCCATAACCAAGTCATTTAAAAAACGACCTCCTTAATCTCAATAGCCTCATTCTCAATAACCTCAACCTCAATAATCTCAAATACAGAATACTGTGGCTTGCATTAAAGTTTTCCAATAAACTTTTTTGCAAAAACCAACTTAAACAAGTACTTTCTCAAATGGTATATGCAGGTTGATTTGGGAAATTTTTAGACTGAACAAGGCAAAAAAAATCAGTTGTAGCAACTAAACTAAGGAGGCGTGTACAGAACAATAGTTTTTGTAACTGCTCAGGTAGTAACAATTTTGGGTAAAACCGCCCTTGATATTCAGGCACTATATGAGAGAATAATCATTCGAATTTGTGCAAGTCATCTATGATTATTAATTTTAATGTGAATTTTAAGAAAGAAGATGTCAAATTATACAGAAGATAATATAAAATCCCTGGATTGGAAACAGCATATCAGGCTAAGGCCTGGAATGTATATAGGAAAACTAGGCGATGGGTCATCAAGAGATGATGGTATTTATATTCTTTTAAAAGAAGTTTTTGACAATTGTATTGATGAATATGTCATGGGTTTTGGAAAGAAAATAGACCTGAGTATTACTGATGGTATGGTGAGCATTAGAGATTATGGTAGAGGCATTCCTTTGGGAAAAGTGATAGACTGCGTATCCAAGATCAATACTGGTGGCAAATATGACTCTAAAGCATTTAAAAAATCAGTGGGACTGAATGGAGTAGGAACAAAAGCTGTGAATGCATTGAGTAAATATTTCAGAGTGGAGGCCATTAGAGACGGAAAGGCAAAAGTGGCAGAGTTTGAAAGAGGAGATGTAACCATGGATCATAAAATATCCAAAACATCTGAAATAAATGGCACACTTGTAGAATTCAGACCTGATGGTGAAATTTTTAAAAAATACAAATACCAAGCTGACTTTGTAGAGGAACAACTTTGGAATTATGCCTACCTCAATGCTGGCTTGAAAATTCATTTTAATGGAAAAGTCATTCAATCAAAGAATGGACTTCTTGATCTTCTTACTAATCGGACAAATGTAGATGCTCTGAGATATCCCATTATCCATCTTCAAGGGGAGGATATCGAAATAGCCCTGACTCATGGCAATGCTCATGGCGAAGAATATTACTCTTTCGTAAATGGCCAATACACTACTCAAGGGGGTACTCATCTGGCTGCTTACCGCGAAGGAATTGTAAAAACAATAAGAGAACATTATAATAAAAATTTTGATACTAAAGATATTCAGACCGCCGTCATAGGGGCTATTGCTATTAAAGTGGAGGAACCTGTATTTGAATCTCAGACCAAAACAAAATTAGGATCACAGAATATGGCTCCTGATGGAGTCACAGTGAGGTCATTTATAGTAGATTTTCTTAAATCTCAGCTGGATAACTTCTTGCATAAGAATCAGGAAGTAAAACAATCCTTACTCAAAAGAATACAACAATCAGAACGAGAAAGAAAAGAGATAGCAGGCATTAAAAAACTTGCAAATGATAGAGCTAAAAAAGCCAATCTTCATAATAAAAAATTGCGCGATTGTAGAGTTCACTTTGATGATAAAAAAGGAGATGAAACTATAAAACTCGAGACTACTATCTTCATTACAGAAGGAGATTCTGCTAGTGGTTCTATCACAAAAGCCCGAAATGTACAGACACAAGCAGTATTTAGCCTCAGAGGTAAGCCTCTCAATTGTTTCAACATGACAAAAAAGGTCGTATATCAAAATGAAGAATTTAATCTTCTACAACATGCTCTAAATATAGAAGACGGTATAGATGGCCTTAGATTTAATAAAGTAGTAATCGCTACTGATGCTGATGTAGATGGTATGCACATCCGGTTACTATTGCTCACTTTCTTTTTACAATTTTTTCCTGATTTAGTGCGAAATAGACATTTGTACATCTTAGAAACTCCACTATTTAGGGTGAGAGATAAAAAACAGACGTTCTACTGTTATAGTGAAGCTGAAAAAAAGGTGGCTTCTGAAAAACTCAGGGGGAAACCTGAAATTACCCGCTTCAAAGGATTAGGAGAAATATCACCTGATGAGTTTGGGGGTTTTATAGGTGATGATATAAGATTAGAACCCGTATACCTTAAAGGAGCTGTGGATATAAATGCACTACTAACTTACTATATGGGTAAAAATACTCCTGAGCGTCAGACATTTATCATTGACAATCTAAGAGTAGAACTTGATAAATTACAGGCAACCACAGACACTACAAAGTCACAAGATGAAGAACAAAATACGGCTGTTAGGGAAAAAGAAGGACTGATCGAAGCTTAAAATAAATTGGTATATTTGAGCCCACTCCGGAAACACACAAAACCAAAAAAGTTTCTTTTGGCGATCTTTATATTTTTTTCAATGAGCTGATACTCAGGCATCACCGAATCTCAATAAATGTAAATCTCATCCAAAACAACTCATTTTGTGAAAAATGTCTGTTTCTGGAGTGGACTCATATTTCTAAATGTCGCTTTTCATTATTATTAATTTGTAACTACTCAGATGGAGTCAATTATGGATAAAAAAAGTTCTTTTTCTACCATATTTCAGTATTCGCCGCTATTTATTCACACTGTCTTTCTATTCTAACCTTTCATTTCGCTGCCTGTGATCAAAATTATACAAGAGATAACTTCAAATGTATTACTTCATATTACCTTACTGAGGTGAAAACGACAACTTGAAATGAATACTAGAATTCAACAAATATATGAATCGCAACACATTTAAAAAACATATTAATCAACTAGAAGTAGAAGAACTTAAAGAGGAACTCTTTGCTTTATTTACCAAAGTAAAAGGCGTAAAAAACTACTACCTCATGGAACTGGGTGACGATAAGCAGAGACAAAAAATATACAACAAAGCAAAAAAAGAGATCACTGCCAAATATGCTACAAAAAGCTATCGTCGTCCTCGAAGGCCACGCATACAAAAAATTAAAACCATAATTAAAAGCCTTGAAAATGAATCCATTTTGCCTTACGAACTGATAGACATCTACCTCCATAATAGCGAAGTAGCGATAGCATTTATGATGGAATATAGCTTCTACTCTACCCCATTAACGAATTCTATAAATAATACTTTTATCAAAGCGTTAGAGCTCATTGACTCAGAGCTTATGAAATCAGAATACGAAGAAAGATGTTTGGCCTTAACCAACGAAATGAATTTTATGCCGTGGCCATTTTATAATTCTATGAGTTTATTTCTAAAGGTATATGCCAAGTAAAGATTGACCATATTTTATCTCAAAAGCGCCCACCTGATCTATAGGGAATTATAGAAATTTTTTTCCCTAATTTTTCTAATTGTTTATATTGCATCTATCTCTTTGAGATTTGATTACTTGTAACTGCTCAGGTAGTAACAATTTTGGCTAAAAAAGCACACTCCTGAGTAGCTACGATTACTAAAAATTTGGTTTTATGCTCAATTATAAAGTTTTTATATCGCTTTTTATTCTTGTTTTAATTACAACTTCTTTGTCTGCACAAAAAAGAGGATTAATAATTCAAAAACCTAAGCCTCTTCCCACTAAGCCCTTTGAATCTAATGTTGATGCAGAAAGTAGCAAAGTGCAAAAAGTCATTGAAGACTTATTTGATGCTATGCGCATATCAAGAGGAGCAAATGTAAGCCATCTGTTTGAAAATGGAGCTACACTTTCCTCTGTTGTTACCAGCCAATTGGGGCAAACTCAACTACAAAGCAATAGCGCTAAAGGTTTTATAGATGCAATACGAAAACCTCGTAGAGATCAATGGGATGAAAAAATATGGGATTATGATATAAAAATAGATGGCCCTCTAGCAAAAGCTTGGACCCCCTATAGCTTTTACCTCAATGGAAAACTATCACATTGCGGAGTGAATGATTTTGAATTGGTAAAAAAAACAGGGTCATGGAAAATTAATAGAATAATAGATACCAGAAGAAAAACAGATTGTAACTCAGACCCAAAAGAGGCTATAAACACATTAATGGACAACTGGCATAGAGCCGCTGCTGTAGCCGACGAAACCACTTTTTTTGGCAGTATGGCGGCTGATGGTATATATGTGGGCACTGATGCTTCTGAAAGGTGGCTTCGGGATGAAATGAAGGTATGGTCTAAACCTTATTTTGATAAACAATCAGCATGGTCATTTACCTCTAAATCCAGAAACATTAATATCGCAGATAACGGAAATATAGCATGGTTTGATGAGCTGCTAGACACATGGATGGGAGACTGTAGGTCAACAGGTGTAGTACAAAAAATAGAGGGAAAATGGAAAATCAAGTACTACCACTTAGCCATTGCCGTTCCAAATGATGCTGTAGATGGATATTTAAAACTTATTGCTCCTCCTATTAAGAATCGGTAACTTCTAAGAGTGGTATCAATTTTGGCTAAAAAAAGCACAACATCTGAGTAGTTACAAGAATAGATATTTAAAAATAAATTAGGCTCCTCAACAGGAGGGGGTTTGAAGTTTGTATGCAAATCAATCCAATATTCTACAGGTGCAATTATATAATATCAGAGAAGCAAGCATAGTACCAGAGAATCAATAGCCAACGATTCAGAATACCAACTGACCAATGTATGGTCAATAAGGAGCACAGATTGGCATATCGGGTAGTGGAAGACTTCATCGATCTTCTACAATGTAGATATCATTATTGATCATTATCACTTCACCACAAAAGCATCTTTGTACCCAATAGATCTTACTTCGAGAAGGACGTTTTTCACCTCGTATTCTGAGAAATAGCCCAATTGATAGCGAGTCATATTACGGCCTGGGACAGGCTCAGTTAAAATTTCGCCAAGGTGTTCTAGATCATTGAAGAATAATGTTCGTCCAGATGCTGCTACTTGGATGCGTTTGGTTTTAGGTTGAGATGTATATACTCTATTTTTAGTTGCTTTTCTTTCAGAATTCGAAGACTTTAGCAAGTCAGGATTATAATAGGATGTAGAAGCTTGGCTAGATTGTTGCGGCTTTGTTACAAGTCGTGTTGAATTTGATCCATCTGTAAATACATCATTTTTTCTGGTAGCATTTTTGCTTATTTCACTTTTTTCTTGTTGCAAACTTGCTCTTTCCTGTTTGATTTCATTTAAAAGAGTTTCTAACTCCTTTTTATCTTGAGCTAATTTTTCTCTTTCTGAAGAGATTGTGTTTTGTTTCTTCTCAGTATTATTTTTAGCATAACTTGTACTTCGACTTTGGGTCTTTTGACCAGAAGATCGTTGCGTTACTGTTTGTGGCTTTGGAGATTGTGTAGGTGGTGAATACGATGATTTATTAATTTGTTCATTAATTACTTTTGTTTTTCCATCGGCATACAACAGTTTATCAATTCTCTTAATATCGAAATAGCATTCAAAATTTTGTGTCCTTGTTATATTTCCCGCTTTATCTAATCTTGTGGGTACTTGAAACAAAAGCACTTTCAAATATTTGCGAGATGCAAAAAAGGAATTCAATTCTGCCTTCCCTAGTGAAGGATTGTCAAAACTGAGGTAAGTCTTTTCCGTAAAACCTGGAAGAATCTCAGTGGACTTATTTAGTAATCTCAACCTATTAATTTTCGAAGATGTGCTTGTAATATCCCAAATGCCACCTTTATTCCTAATTACATTGTGATAAATGTTTACTTTAGTATGTAATTCACCTTTACCTACTGCTTCGTATGTATTACTTATGTCATCAACCATTCTTATAGCCGATTTATTAAGATTAATAATATGATCTGTGTTATTACTTATTACTACTTCGAAAGCAGGAAGATTGGTGAGTATAAAAAAATCACTGTATTCTCTCCTAACCGGTTTTGAGGAGAAAAGAATTTTCTGAAGAAGCGAATAGGTTATGGCATTAAAAATAGTAGGATACCTCTTATAGTTTTCATGTGTTATAGGATTGATGTTAATGGTTACACCATCTTTTTGCAAGTCTCGTTTTGAAAGTTCATTTATGCTTAATTCATATGTTGTTATTTTTTTAGGTGGTACAGGTTTTGGTTTGAGTAGTGCACAACTCGTTATCAAGAAAACACAAAATAATATAATGCCAAATTTTAATGTTCTCATTTTTAAATCTGTTTAAGATTGAATAATTATTTGGATATGACAATTTTATCGATAATTCTTTTGTTAGAAAACAAATCAACTAAAACCAAATTATAAAGCCCATTTTCTATTCCGCCAATATCAATAATTTTATTTGATGATTCTAACACCAACGTTGCTGTATGCCTCATCATTGCTGTTCCCTCCTATTTATGTATTAATAATTTGTCCATATGCACTAGTCAAAATGAAAAATTGTGATGCAGTTATAAATAGCAGACTTTTCATAATATTTATTCTAATAAATTTTCACTTCCCATAAATAGCAATTTCACTCTAACATACATCATCATACCGCCTACCCTGATAATTTCTTCTATTACAAACTTCAAGGTACCTGTTTTCAACAACTTTAGATTAAATGTCTGTAGCGTCTGCCTCACCTCTTCACCACAAACGCATCATTATACCCCAATCTTTTGACTTCTTTGAGAACACTCTGAACTTCGGCCTCTGTGAAGAAACCCTAAACCTGTTAGGTTGCCATCATCGTAAGCTTTACAATTAGCCATATTGAAGAAGTTATTTTTACGGAAACCTAACAGGTTTATTACCGAGACCTAACATGTTATTACTATTCCAAAAAATATTTGGAATCCAGGTATTCTTTTTTATAATCCTCGTGAATTCTCAAATAATCTTCTTCAGAACCAAACCAATCCCTTACTACAGAGGTTTGAGTTAAATCTCCATTCCCATTCAAATGATCTGAATAGGAGCTGTATGGCCAGGTTTCAAAACTGTCAGTATACCCGTGATGAATCGGATTTCGATGGATATAACAGATCAATTTCAATAAATAGATATCACTATCCACAAGGATTCTTTTAAACGACAAAGAGAACAGTTTCCCTTTTCTGCCAGTTGTGAGATTAATGGTCTTTGAATGGCTATTAAACAGATTGCTGAATTGTAATGAAATGCCTTTCGAAATCTGCTTATAAAAGTCGATTTCTGCATCGGTCTGCTGAATTCTATCGAGTGGCTGGGGAAATCTCTTTGCGTTTATGCGGTGAAGTTCAGCTGGTTCTTTGAATTTTAATGCCATGTGAAAATGATCCGGTAAAAGGCAATAGGCGTAAATATCAGCAATCTCAAGGCGCGTTTTTCTTCCTTAGTCGTGCCGTTCTATTCATTTCGACATTTTTGCATATTTCCCGTTGATTTGGGCAAATCGCTCTCTCTTAAATCTCAATTTTCCTGAAATATTGTTGGATTAGAAGGACGGATTCTATTCAACCTGATTTGCGTAACATTGCGGACAAAGTTTGATTGATTTGAATTGAATTCGCACAAAGTTTCTTGACTTCTGTCGGAACTACAGTGCCTGTTTTTAGTTAAGGAGCGGTATAAAACTATGAGGCAAATGCTGTATCCACCGATTTAAGAATGTCATTTGTATATAAGTCCCAAATTGGAAAGCTCATTTCATAATCATTCCACATCAAATCGCCGTAGACGATATCGAATGATTTGAGTTCATTAATATCCTGAAATTTTTTGACCATTGGATTCCTTGACGATAGTATAAGTTCTTCAAAATCAATTACTTGTGTAGTACGGTCATCGAATTCGAGTTTGATTTTATAACCATCTATATAATTGGCTTTGACGATACTTACCATTTTACTGCTCATCTTATCCGTCTAATTTTGATGTCCGATTCAATTCTTTTATTTAAAAAAAATCTATCCATTTTTGAATGATGTCTACCCTTTTTTCCTCTACTAAAGCCTTGAGTCTTTTTTCATTTCTCGAATTCATTCGCCGTTTTCCCTAACCGGTTTAATATCAACTCTCATGAATTCACCATTTTCATAGAGCAATTCAGCTTTCGATTCTGTACCCTGATACTTTCCGTGTACATGAATGGGCCGATGGTCATTCGAGTAAAAAAGTACAACGATGCCCATATACTCGTAGAGCTTCGGCATTCAAATTTTAACCCAAATATATTGTAATCTTCTGATATTTGCGGTTGACATTTTTGGAAAAAGGCCTTTAGTCTCAAAAAAAAATTAAAACCTTTTAGGTCGCCATGATCGAAAGCCGTGTAAATCGTCATTTTGATATCATTAATTTTACGGAAACCTTATATGTTTGGTTCTTTAAAGAATCAAACATATAAGGTTGCCATGATCGAAAGCTGTGCAAATTGTCATTTTGTCGTCATTATTTTTACGGAAACCTAACAGGTTGTCGTAATTATTTGCGCCTAATATATTCTGGGCAAACCTGTTGGGTTTTTATTCAGCTAAAGACGAGTTAGGACAAGACTTTGGAGCACATTATATGGAGACCTAACAGGTTATGGGAATGCTTCATCGGAAAGCACCCAATATCATTTAAAGAATTACGCAAATCATTTATGGGAATTGATGGGTGTCCTTAAAAGTTTAAACTTTTTAGGTTGCCATGATTGAAAGCCGTACAAATTGTCATTTTGATGTCGCTTTTTTTACAGAAACCTAACAGGTTGATCTCACACTATATGGAGGCCTAACAGGTTTTGGGCGAGAATCATACTTTCACAAATCTAACTATTGTCGGTTCACCTTTTCGACTTTGTCTCGTTTTCCAAAGATCATAGCTCTTTTGCATATTAATCCATAGCTCAGGACTCGTATTAAATGCTTCTCCCAATCGCAATGCCATTTCAGGGCTTATTCCAGCACGCCCATTTACGATAGCTGATAATGAAGGTCTAGTCACCCCTAGTCCATTAGCAACTTTTGAAATGGTCAGATTTAACGGTTCGAGATAGTGTGCTTTAAGTATCTGTCCTGGATGTAAAGGATTAAACATTCCCATAGTTTATTTTTTAGTGGTAGTCTTCATAGTTAATATCAAATGCATCTCCATTCTCAAATCTGAACGTAATACGCCAATTGCCACTTACCCAAACAGAATATTCTTCAAGTCGAGTTCCTTTAAGTTTATGAAAGCTGGAACCCGGGAAATTCATGTCTTCTAATACTTTTGCTGCATCCAATTGAGTAAGTATACCTGCAATTCTGATTTTATGTTCTGGTTTCAGTTTAGAACCATCGCCTTTGTAATAGTATCTTTTGAGTGCCTTACTTTTAAAACTAACAATCATTATCAAAAGGTGATTTCCGAAATCCTCAACAGATCACATTATTAAATGTAAAGCGTATATATACACGAAACAACAAATTCAGGAGGAAATCCTAAAATAATTCTATTAACCCGTTCGTAAAAGTGGGTTTCTGCACTGGAATTCTGAAAACTTTCAAGTGGGTTGGGAAATCTTTTTGCGTTTAATTGGTGAAGATCGATCGGTTCTTTGAATTTCATTGCTAGGTGAAAATGATCCGGTAAAAGGCCGTAGGCATAAATATCAGCAATCGGATAAATATACTACCTACACTTTTTTAAAAATTGTTTGTAAGCCAATCTTCATTGAATAACGGCTCGAAATTATTTCCACAATTATAAACATGGCAAACCCCTTTGGTATGCAATGGTTGGTAATAGTCCAAGGGTTCTCAATTTAACACCTGTTAGGTCATCAGACAAATAAGGGCAAGATAGAACAAAATTAACGGCCTACTATATATGGCAAATTATCAATTAACCTGCCAGGTTGCCTTGATCGAAAGCCGTGCAAATTTTTATTTTGTAGTCGGTGTTTTTACAGAGACCTAACAGGTTGATGACCTTTCAATATATACCAGTATACATATACTCTAAAAGAGACAGGTTTTAAAGCAATTAATACCAAGTATAAAAACACATTTAAAATTATTATAATATAAGCTAAATATCAATTACCTTAGCGCATCCTTCCTGAGAGTAGTTTGACCTTGATTACTCAAAACATGCAACTATGCAAATCCAATTAATAACACATAATCTCTATGTAGGTTGTAGATATCATACAATTAATGAAACAACCTAAGCAATCTTATCTCCATAATAAACATCTTTTGGAAATGAAAAAACTCACCTCGAAGTTATTGCCCTTTCTGTTCGTTTTCGTATTTCTTTTGAGTGGGTTTTCTGTTTTTTCTCAGAATACTACTTACGATATAGTGATGTGTATAAATGGCTCGGGAAGTGTTGATGAAGATGACTTTCTTCTTCAAAAGCAGGGAATGATGGAAGCCTTAAAAAATACATCCATTTTTCCTTTGGACGCAACAAGAAGGTTTGGATTGGTACAATATGGTGATGGTCAGACTACGGTACATGTGCCTCTTGCTTTTCTAACTCCACAAAATATCGATCAAGTAATATCACTAGTTGATAACGCGGTACAATTAAAAGGGTTAACAAATCCAGGTGATGGTTTGATTGTGGCTAAAACTATGATAGAAAATGAACAAATTAAAACTGACGAACAGATCATATGCCTCTCGAGTGATGGTGTTAATATTTCGGGAACTCCTTTAAAAGATGCTGTCAACGCCTTAGAAGCTATTGAAGTTGATCGTTTCGGTGTAATTGGTTTCGACTTGGGTAATGACAGAACAAAATTCGAAGATATTTATGAACCTTTAACAGAACAAATCAATGGAGTATCATCTGTTTTTATAGCCGATAATGAAATAGATTTTGCAAATATCATAGGTTCAGGATGTGCAATCGGAGAGATTGAATTAGTAGCAATGGAGGTAACACAAGGTATTCAAAATTGGAACAATGATGTTTTTCTAGTTCAGGGTAAAAAGACTTTTTTAAGAGCCTTTTTTGAGAGGAATTCTAAAAAGGAAATTCATGCTGCCTTTCAATTTCGATTTTATAAAAATGGGAATTTAGAGTATACAAGTTTTCCACTTATATTAAATAATGAGGATATTCCTTTCGACGCTGACAGCACCAGAGGAGATTTAAAAATGAATATCAATTTGGAATTACCGCTTAATTTAGAATTTGATGAGGTAGTGTTAAAAGCAATTACAAAGGTAACCTGTGATATTAAATATGGTTTAACGTCTGATTGTAAGGTAAATGTAGAGTTTAAAGAATCTCCAGAACTAAGAATAGGAATTACAAGAATAAATTGGAAAGGCCCGAATAATGAGCAAATATCACCAGAAACCGATTTATATCCTGTACTATGGAAAAGATTTAACAGACTACTGCCAATAGCATCTTCAAAATTTGAAATCCTTCCTTCATTCATGGATAAATATGAAAGATCTAAAAGGTTCTTTACAACTCCATCAAATACTTTCTCAAAAATTAATAATTGTATCGAAAAGAATAAAAATGAGTTGCCAAACTCAGATTATTACATCGGAGTAATTCATCAAGATTCTCCAACAGAACTTGGTGGTCAGGCAGAAGGTATTCCATCAGCATTTTCATCTGGTAAGTATTTTGATGAAAACAATACAAGAGGGACATTTGCATTGGTTCATGAATTGGCTCATAGTTTAGGTCTTATTCATACCGGTGTAAATCAAAGCTGCACAAGGAATGGGAAAACGGTCCCAAATAAATATCAAGGAGGTTGTGCTGAATGTTCGGACGTTATATCCCAATTTCCTTATTATTTTGGGAACGAAGCTTTTATTGGAAAGATAAACTCTGAACCAAATGAAATAAACTGGGGGTTTGATGTGATAGAGAAAACCCCTGTAGATCCAAATTTACATTTTGAACTCATGAGCTATTGTGGCCCAAATCACAATTGGGTCTCGGATTTTACCTATAGCCAGTTATATGATCAGCTTCTTTTAAAACCAAATTTTCAAGAGCACAAGAATATAATTTTCCTCAAGAATTTGAATGGTTCTTATTTGGTTATTGATGGAATTTTAGACTTTAGTTCAGATGAAGTTTTTATAAATCCTTTAGTACATTCTGATGTAGAAATTATAGGAACCTCATCTTCGTCCGAACTTCAACTGAATACGGAGGATATAAATGGAAATCTGTTGGCATCCTATTTTATTGAACTTAATACTTCATCTGAAGATTTCGACATAAATTCCTTCCTATTAACTATTCCAAATGATCCAAATATCACCAAAATCAATTTTATTAAAAATAGTAACATTATTCATACTATAGAGAAATCTTCAAATATCCCTACAGTTAGCATCACCAGTGCTTTTTCAACAACAACTACAATAGAGTTGACTTGGGAAGCTGAGGATTTGGATGGAGACGATCTATTATTTGATGTGCAATATTCGATTAACAACGGACAAGATTGGTTAGATTTTGCATTTGATCTAACTGATCTTAATTATTCAGTTTCATTAGATAACTTATCCAAAAGCGATCAAACTATATTTAGAATAGTCGCAAAGGATGGATTTAATAGTGCTTTTTCTAATCAGTCTCAGCCATTTATCATTCCTAATCATAATCCCATTCTAGACGTACTTTCTCCTGATCAAAATCAGACTTATTATGGGACTCAGCTTATATTCTTTGAGTTTATAACGATTGATCTAGATGAAGGCCAAATTGATCCCAATATGGTCTTTTGGACATCAAATAAAGATGGGGCTTTGGGCAGTGGAGAATTTATGAAGAAGGCGAGTGAACTTGAGGAGGGTCTGCATACAATAACGACAAAAGCCATAGATCAAGATGGAGGTTCGACAGAAGTAGAAAAAAATATCTACATCTATAGAATTCGTCCTGCGAATTTCAACGGAAGTTTTGACGCAGATGGAGATGGTGCCGATGTAGCTGTAGATTGCGACGACAATGACCCTGCTGTACAAACTTTAAATAATTGTGGTGAATGTGCTCCTCCAGTTGCAGATGCTCCAAATATTACCGGCCAAACCACAGAACTCTGTGGAGATTCCATCAATCTATTAGACTATATAGTAGGAGACACGGTAGGCGAAGTAAGATTCGGCACCACCTTCGGCCACTACCCATACCCCATCTCCCAAAAAGTAAAAGTATTATCAGATACCACCTTCTATATTATAGACAGCGTAGCTACTACGACATGCTTTGATACAGCTGTAATCACTTTCACATATCCTACACCTGACTTTAGCATTAATCCAGTTTCGCCACTATGCCTGAGTGACGAGCCTGCAGACTTGACATTGACCAATTCCCCATCAGGTGGCTTTGGAGGCTTCTGTGCTAATGGCACTTGTCCGTATTTCATCAATATAGATATGGCAGGTGAATTAGAATTGTCTCTGTCTTTTGTAAGCTGCGAAATAAAAGAAAGATTCATTGATAAATTCCCTCAAATAAAAATTGAGATTGGAGGTGGAGATACTGTTTTTTTCGTTCTTAAAGAAATACAGGATTGTCCTAATATCAATATTCAATATAATACTGGCCTTAATGTAGGTAGTGATATAGCCATGGCTTTCTTACCTAATATAGCTGAGATGGCTGAAGCCATTAACTGTGGTAAAGTTCTGCAAAATAGTCCTTGCCCTTTTGATGTGAGTATGGGCGTCAATCGTCAAGAGATCACTTATATCTTCCTAACCAAAGCGGAAGGTGATGATTTTCTCGATACTCATTCTGTCCTATCCATCGAAGGTAGATGTCTTGATTTTGATTCTTCGTATCAAGTATTTTACGGTCCTCAGGAAGGCATCAATCTGATCTATATCAATCAAGGTGCTGATATTGATGACTTACAAGCTGTAAGAGCCACAAGATGCCTTTCTTATCCTGATCCAGTATTTGATCCTATTTGTTGGGGTATTGGCAAGCATGCTGTAGAATACAAACATGAAGATGAAGAAGGATGCTACTTTTCAGCACTTGCCATTGTGGAAGTGCTGAATTCTCCTTTAATACTTGGAAAAGATATCGAAACATGTGAAGGAGACACCTTGATGTTGATTGATTTCATTGACACATCTTCTATGTCTAGTGTCTTCACATCTGTTCTTTGGGATACTGTATTTCCACCACAAAAAGAATTGGATACATTGTCAAGCATTGTTTTAAATCAATCAAAAACAGTTTATTATCAAGCCATTTCAAGTTTTAATCTTGAATGTATTGATACGACTTCTTCAAGAATCACAGTACATCCAAAACCCGATCTAGAAATAACCCTAGCAAATGGCGACACTATATTAAGCCATTATTGTGCTAATGATGCCCCATTCCTTCTAAAAGGCAATCAAACAGGAGGAAGGCTATGGGTGA
>JAZGFD010000110.1:0-3433 GCA_036479115.1 Saprospiraceae bacterium
TTCTGTTCTTAACGTAAAAATGCATCGAAATCACTAAAATCTATAAAGGTCGAAAAACTTAAATTCAACATTCTGCATCATTTCATTTTTTCGCTAATTCATGGTTTCTCGAGTGATATGATCATCAAAGACAATAAAAAATATGTAAAATTCTAAAAATGTGCAGTTTTCTGTCAGACACTAAGTAGCTTGGAAATCTTATCAGCCTACATTGCGTTAAAAAAAGCTCTATTTTGAAAAAGATATGCAGAGGGTTTTTAAAAATACTCGCTTGATTCTTGATTATAATCCCCCATTTTTCTATCAACTATAACATTTCAGATATATTCGTGTTTTTTTATAAATATGAGCACTTTTCCTGACTATAGTTATGAAAAAAAACTACTTGAGAAATGACAGAAAAATTCATCAATAGACACATTGGCCCCAACCCCAAAGATGTAAATTATATGCTCGAAATTGTCGGTGTAAAAAACATCGAACAACTCATCGCTGAAACAGTACCTACGAGTATAAGATCAAAAAAAGTTTTGGATCTTCCAGAAGCCCAATCCGAAGCAGAGTTTATTAAAAATTTTAAAGAATTGGCCCAAAAAAATAAGGTTTACAAATCTTATATTGGCATGGGATATCACGATTGCATCACGCCTCCTGTTATCCAAAGAAATATTTTAGAAAATCCAGGATGGTATACGGCATATACACCTTATCAGGCAGAGATTGCACAAGGCAGACTGGAAGCTATCATTAATTTTCAGACGATGATAGCAGACCTCACTGGCATGCAGATAGCTAATGCATCATTGCTAGATGAAGGTACTGCTGCGGCAGAGGCCATGTCAATGGTAGATAGAGTAAAGGCAAAAAGCAAGAAGAAAGCGACTAAATTTTTTGTAGAAAAAACCATCTTCCCTCAAACTAAGGATATCATCTTGGGAAGGGCAAAACCTATGGGTATTGAGATAGTAGAGGGACAGAGATCAGACCTTAATTTAAGTGACCCTGATTTGTTTGGCATTTGCTTGCAATATCCTGATAGTAAAGGGGCTATTGATGACCCTTCAGCTATAATTGCAGCCGCTACAGAAGCGAATGTAAAAACTGTAGTTATTGCTGATTTGATGTCTTTGGTATTGCTAAAATCTCCTGGTGAGATGGGAGCTGATGTGGTGGTGGGTACTTCACAGAGGTTTGGAGTGCCTTTGGGATATGGCGGCCCCCATGCCGCTTTTTATGCTACAAAAGAGGTTTACAAAAGACAAGTACCTGGACGGATTATAGGCGTAACTCAAGACAGTCATGGTAATGTGGCCTACCGAATGGCCCTCCAGACTAGAGAGCAGCACATACGACGAGAAAAGGCTACTTCTAATATTTGTACAGCTCAAGTGCTTTTGGCTGTAATGGCTGGAATGTATGCCGTCTATCATGGTAAAGAAGGTCTGTGTCGTATAGCAAATAGAATACACAAATTCGCCGTTTCTCTCAATACCCATCTCAAAGCAATGGGATATGAGCAAGAAAATGACGTGTTTTTTGACACCTTAAAAATTAAAACAACTCACAATGATGCTATCAGAGTAGCGGCTTTGGCCAAAGGCTTAAATTTTCGATATTTTGAGAATGGTGACATTGGGATTTCGTTGAATGAAACTACGACACAAGAAGACTTAGAAGAGGTCATTGACATTTTCAAATTTAATCAAAATGAATACAAGAACGGATTGCAAACCCGAACATCTGTAATACCTTCATCTCTAGAGCGGCATTCTGATTTTCTTACCCATCCAGTATTTAGTAGTTATCATTCTGAACATGAGATGTTGAGGTATTTGAAAAGACTAGAGAATAAAGATTTATCATTGGTACATTCTATGATTTCTTTGGGATCGTGTACCATGAAATTAAATGCAACTACACAAATGATGCCTTTGTCGTGGCCAGAATTTGGACAAATTCACCCATTTGTACCTGCTGACCAAGCTATAGGATATCATGAGATGTTTGATAAATTATCCTCTTGGTTGTCAGAGATTACGGGCCTTTATTCTACCTCATTACAACCTAATAGTGGTGCGCAAGGGGAATTAGCAGGCTTAATGGTGATAAGAGCTTTATTTGAAAGCAGAGAAGAAAGCCATCGAAATGTTACCCTCATTCCGTCATCAGCACATGGTACAAATCCGGCCTCGGCAATAATGGCAGGACAAAAGGTAATAATTATAAAATGTGAGGATAATGGAGATATCAATGTAGATGACCTTAGAGAAAAAGCAATTGAACATAAAGACAATCTCATGGCTCTGATGGTGACTTATCCTAGTACACATGGTGTATTTGAGGAAAATATAGTAGAGGCCTGTAAAATCATACATGACAATGGAGGAAGAGTATATATGGATGGTGCTAATCTCAATGCACAATTGGGTCTTACCAGTCCAGGAATAATTGGTGCCGATGTATGCCATCTAAATTTGCACAAAACATTTTGTATTCCTCATGGTGGAGGCGGTCCTGGGATGGGGCCAATAGCCGTAACCAAAGAATTGTCTCCTTTTCTACCTGCTAATGTTGTAGTAAAAATGAAAAATAGTACCAAAGGAATAAATGGTATCTCCGCCGCTCCTTGGGGCAGTGCAAGCATTCTCACTATTTCCTATGCCTACATTGCAATGATGGGAGGCGATGGCCTCAAAAGAGCAACAGAAATGGCAATACTCAATGCCAATTATATCAAAGAAAGGCTAAAGGGTCATTACTCCATTCTCTTTACTGGTAAGAATGGCCACAATGCCCATGAGCTGATCATAGATTTACGACATTTTAAAGACGAGAAAATTGGAGCTATAGATTTAGCAAAAAGACTCATGGATTATGGATTTCATGCTCCTACAGTTTCTTTCCCTGTATCCAATACAATGATGATAGAACCTACCGAAAGTGAAACATTGGATGAGTTGGATAGGTTTTGTGATGCCATGACCAGCATAAGAAAAGAGATCACAGAGATTACAAAAAGAAGTGCACAACCAGGCAATAATGTACTGAGTAATTCGCCTCATACTATGCATACACTTACTGCTGATATCTGGAATTATCCATACTCCAGAGCCAAAGCAGGATTTCCGCTTCCTTATGTACAAGCTAATAAATTTTGGCCTAGTGTAGCACGTGTAAATGACGCTTTTGGCGACAGAAATTTAATGTGTAGCTGCCCGCACCCCAGTATGTACGAAGATGATTTGGTAGAAGAAACAATTTAGAATGTAGTATTTTTAAAACGGTAATAAATCAACTTCTAAGAATGCTTCATATAAATAGTGTCTGAACTGAAGCTGTCGAATTTTATGAAATGGAAATATTGGATGAGAATTTAGGTTTTTGATATTCGGTGATGCCTGAGTATCAGCGAGTTGAAAAAAATTAAAATATC
>JAZGFD010000111.1:0-17804 GCA_036479115.1 Saprospiraceae bacterium
CTTTTGTTCAATGCTGTTTTGTTTTGTTTTTCGACTCCAAGATAGCTGTCGAGTCCAGAAATGGACTCGGTTTTTATTTATTTATTCGGACACCATTACTTTCTAAGATCAATACTGGCAGGAAAAAAGATGGAGCGGATATAGAAGAACTACAAAAAATCCTTTGGTCAAAGAAAATGAACTCGTAATAAACATAATCGTTCAGAAATAAGAGGCCAAAATTGTCCAGGTAATTTGTTAATCCAATATTGCACTTTGTTCAGGCACAGGTATTTGGAAGATTTAATTTCTAACATACTCTCCCTAGCAAGTGATCAAATAAACTAGGAAAAATAGCCAATTATATCGAATTAATACACTGATATACAACGACTTATATTACAATCAATCAAATTTGTAGGAAATCACATATAATCACATTTGCTTCTTTTGTTAAACACAGATAGATTTACACCATAACATGAAAAAAATAAAAGCCATACTAAAAGAACGCAATAAAGAAATGGCCACATCAGTGGGTAAAATCCTGAAAAGCCATAATATCGACGTATATCGAACATCAAAATATGGCGTATACCTCAATATCGAAGACAAGACGCTGAAAGACTATTTCAATTGTAAATTAAATGATGATGCGACAATCGTCGACTTCAAAATACCTGAAGAACTGAATACCATGGTCGAGGCCATCTACGAACCAAATAAACCTACTTTTTTCAAATAATAAAATCAAGCAAAATGAATGAGGAAAAAATCAGACTGCGATTGGTACCCAAGACTAAAACCAACATCTCCATATCGAGAACTTTTGGAAACAAACAGGTTTCGAGTGCTAAAGATTTTAAGCCGTCAAAGCGCAAGGCAAAGGAGGCCTTACGTAGAACATTGGATGCTGGCATGGATGCAAAGCTGACGAAAAATAATTGTATTACAGTGGAATTAACCGCTGAGCAATTCACAGATAACCCATCATCTATTCGAATCTTTTAAATCACCATGCGCCGACCCAATCTCAAATCAAAAGCGCTTATAGAAACTTTTTCGGTCTACAACCCTAGTCAATTGAAGGGTATCATTTTCATAGAATAGCCCAATGCGGTAATTGCCTATCCTTATTCTGAATTTAGTGGTACTTTTTTCAATTTCCCGAGGCCAATAATCCCCTTGAAATCATTCATTCTGGACAAGTATTCAACCTTATCCAATATGAATCCTCTGTCCCTTTTGTTTTTATCGATTTTAAGTCTCTGAAAAAAGACTCCATCACCTCGAATTTCATCTAACGTAATGACATAGATTTGTCGAGAGCAATTGTTTTGGATCTATCGCTTTCATTCATGAGATTGGCCAGAATCTGATCCTCTTGTTCTTCCTGAAGTAGAATAGGGTCATCGATGCCCTTTTTTTTGAGGAAGTTGAGTACTTCGTTCAGTAAATCTTTCGAAGGTACTTTTACAAGTATTTCTGTCATAGTTCAAATATATAGAATACTATTGGATACTGTTATTTTAAATTGGTGGCTAACAGCGATATATTGGTATACTGCCACCGTTTTCCAAGTCTAAAATTCAAACCAAAATGACTTCATGAATTCACACCACTATAAATTAAGAGTAATTACATTTGTACTTACAAAAACACTCAATGACGGCTAAAATTATTTCCATAGGCAATTCAAAAGGTGTACGGCTTCCAAAATCGTTTATAAGCGATTGGGCAGATGATCAAAACTAGCATTAAGTATAGTTTTTACTTTGTATCCATCTCATAAGAAATGGATCATACATATGGTATCTCAATTTTTCTTTTTCATCGTCGTGAGTGGTATATAATAATTCATTTTCTACCAGATAAATTGCAGATTTTTTTACAGTGCTGTGTGCGCCAAGTTTGTATTTGGAAATAAAATCTTTAGATGTGATTTCAACAATGGATTCTTCTTTGGCAATGGCTGTCAGTAATTTCCATTGATTGAAAGATAAGATTCTTTTATAATTATAATAATAGTATTCATTTTCTTTGAAAATAGTTTTTTTCACTTCTGCTATTTCTGATTCTCTTACTATATTTTGTGCCTTTTCAAAAAGGCGATTACAAAAATATTGTGTGTAAAATGTATGTGTACATGTCCAGGAAAGAATGTCTTTGATTTGCTCTTGTTCAATTTTCTTCTTACGCTTTAAGAAGTGATTACATATGAACTTTTTATAGATATTTGGCTCTATTTTTTCTAATCCGAAAAGTTGTGTGGATCTGTATAATGCATGCTTTGGAGAAACGAACATATTCAGTAACAGGCCTTGCTCGCTTCCTGAAAAGATAAATCTTAGATTGGGAATCAATTGAACGTATTCCCTGAGGGTAGCAGCAATTCTTCCGCTTTCATATTTTTCTATTTGTTGAAATTCATCGAGGGATATCACTATGGTCTCCTTTCTCTTTTTTACCTCCGTCATAAGATCCCTCAGACTGCCATTCACTTCGGATTTAGTGACTATGTCCAGTTCGACAGCGGGCATGCCCGTGAGTGGATCAAGCGTTATTTTGGGCTTGTATTTACTGAATGCTCTAGAGAGGTTTTTTAGTAGACCTTTACTTTCTTTGTAAAATGTTTGTAGGGTCATGGCTATGAATTTTTGCATAAATTCAGCTTCTGACGTTGTATCCATGATATCAACGTACACAGTAATGATGTCCTTTCGAGACTTGAGTTGCTCAAATACATGGTGTATTAATCCCGTCTTCCCTATTCTTCTGATAGAATGTAAAGTGAGATTGCGATGGTTATCCAGTGCGGCGATAATTTTTTTTGTTTCTGTATCTCTGTCACAGAAATATTCAGGTGAAGTATATGCCGATGTGGGGAATGGATTGTCCATAACTCGTGCCGCGTTACGCGGTATTATCTTTTATATACCAAAGATATGACATTTTTAGTGTGATACCAATAGTATCATACTAATAATATGACACTACTTATATGACACTAATAGTATCATATTTTATCGCCATTAAGATTTGAATATTGGCAGATGGGCTTCAGGAACATTAATTTTTTGGTGATCAAAAGGCATATCAACCTTCGTAAATAAAATGTAATTACATTTGTACCTACAAAAACCTTGTCTGATCTCTAAAATCATTTCAATAGGCAATTCAAAAGATGTACGACTTCCAAAATCATTTGTTAGCGATTGGGAAGATGATCAAGAACTAATTATTGAAAAGCATAACGACACGATCATCATCATTCCCAAGAAAAACAACAGAGAAAATTGGGTAGAACAAATTATGGCCTGTGAAGGCCCAAAGAAGGAAGAAGAATATTTTCCTAATGAATTTGACGAAAAGGAATGGACCTGGTAGTTAGAAGATTTGACATTGTTTAGTAAACCTAGACCTTGCTGTTGGAAAAGAGATCTATAAAACGAGACCTGTTGTTATAATTTCTCCTAATGAAATAAATGAATTCTGGACTGGTATTCTTATAATACCATTGACCACTACAATTAGAAATCTCGACTTCAGAGCGAATATTAAATTCAACAACCGGTCGGGTCAGGCATGTATCGACCAAATGAGATCAGTAGATAAAATTAGAATAATCAAAAAGTTGGAAGTACTTGATTTAAAATACCACGGTAGAGTATTTGGGGTTTTAACTGAGATGTTTCGCCAATAATAGCCATTCAAGAGTCCGGTTTTCCAATGAAACATCAAATTTTTAAAAATGAACATATGTGCTAAATTTCTAAAGATTTAGTATCAGTAAATGGCACAAGTTTAAGCCCGTCAATGAATGTAAAGTGTTTATCATAAGTAAGAAGCTGGGCAGAATGCTGAATAGTAAGAGCTGCTATCCAAATGTCATTAGATGGGATTGGGTTTCCCTTATTTCTTAGTTGTTTAAATATTTTACTGTATAAATCAGTGGTATACATATCTGGATAGACAACTTCCAACTTCTTCATTGAAAATACTCCACCGAAAACAGTCATGTTTTCAGAATACTTGTTACCAAGCATAAATCCGGTTTTCAATTCTGCTATTAAAAAATAGGAAGAAGAAGTTGATTGGCGATCTCCCAGATATTTTTGACGAAGATGTCAGACTTCAATTATACTGAATAGGCGTTTGTATCTATGGTAGCAGAACTCACTTCTATAAATCCTCGTCAATTCTATCGAAAAAATGAATATTTTTTTCGAATTCATCCAATTCTTCCTGCGTCCAACTACCAAAATGCTTTCTATTATTACTTTATCAGAAAGTCGGTTTTTTATTTCAGTGCCAGTCGATTGCATTTTTAATAACCTTTTAATTGTCTTATTTAGACTCAAATCCCATTCTTTAGCCCTGGATTCTACATTAGCTACCTGTTCATCCTCTAAATTGTGTAGGTCAATAGATTTCAAAATAAATTCAATTTTAATCAAAGAAGTTCATTTTTGGCTCAATACGCACCAATGATTTGAATAAGCATGATGAGAATAATAAATGTCAATTTTAATCACTGTAACACACACCTCAAGTGCATTTTAGTTTGTCGCTAGAAGGCAGATGTCATGATTATTGCGTAAGGTAAAAATCCCGTCAACTATCGGGTTATCAATATCGTAAGCCAGAGATTGGATACCCATGCTTATGGGATTTCGTACCATCAGTCCTTCTTATGCCACCCATCGAAATGCACCCCGCACTTATTGTTTTTTGAATAACAGACTAGGAATATACTTTACTTATTCCTTTGTAATATGCTGATATACAATGTGTTATAATTTCATCAAACAACTAACCAGATAGGAAACCCCTTATAATTACATTTGTTTCTTTTGTAAAACTCAAATAGATTTACTTTATACAATGAAAAAAATAAAAGTTATCCTAAAGGAACGCAACAAAGAAATGGCCACTGAAGTGGGTGAAATCCTAAAAAAAAATAGGATAGACGTATACCGGACTTCCAGATACGGCGTATACCTGAACATCGATGACGACACACTAAAGAATTATTTCAATTGTAAACTAAATGATGAGGCGACAATCGTCGAATTCAAAATACCAACAGAATTAAACACTATGGTCGAAGCCATATATGAACCAGGTAAACCTGCTTTTTTCAAACAAAAAATCTAATAAAATGAATGGTAAAAAAATTAGACTGCGTCTGGTGCCTAAAACAAAAACAGACATCTCCATATCAAGAACATTTGGGAACAAACCTGTTCGGAGCGCTAAAGATTTTAAACCCGCTAAAAGCAAGGCCAAAGAGGCCCTGCGCAGAACATTGAACACTGGTGTAGACGCCAAATTGACAAAAAATAATTGCATTACAGTAGAACTTAACGCAGACCAGTTAAAAGATATATTTCAGGCCACGGCAACTCCAGTGAAAGGAAAAAGACTTGGAAGGTCTTTTACTTTCCAGGAATCTCATGTGTCTTCAAAAACTCAGATCAAACTGCCCAAAGAAATTGAAGAGGTTGTCGAATTTGCATATCTGCCTTCGTCTCCCGAGTTTTTTGCACCATCATTTGTTGCACCTAATATATCGCGTTTTCACCTTGATCTGGACGACGTCCTGAGAAGATTGAATGGATCGAGATGCCACAGGCAGGGATGGACTGGGAGAAATATCCGCGTGGCGATGACCGATACTGGTTTTGCAAAGCACCCTTATTTTGAAAGTCATAGTTATGATATTCAAAGAATTTCGACGGATCAGACTTCTCAACCGGAAATCGACGACTCAGGTCACGGTACAGGAGAAAGCGCCAACGTGCTTGCATTGGCACCGGACTGCCAATTTATCGGCGTCAAACACGATGATTATTCTGCTTTGGCCCTTGAAACAGCATTAGAAGCAAATCCTCATGTAATTACTAATTCGTGGGGGTGGAACATTGATCAGATGACAAAGCAGGAATTGCAAATTCAAAATCCTAATTTGTACTTTGAGCTCACAGACTTGGAAAACATAATATTGGACGCCATCGATGATGGAGTGGTTATAGTATTTGCAGCAGGAAATGGTCACTTTGCATTTCCCGGTTCAATACCAGATGTAATTTCTGTTGGCGGTGCGTCAGTCGATATAAGAGGTAAATTAGAGGCATCCAATTATGCCAGTTCATTTATCAGCTCACTGTATCCTAACAGAAAAGTACCTGATTTTTGTGGTATTGTTGGCAGGAGTGGGACTCCCCCATTGAAAGGGCATATAATGTTGCCCGTACCCAATGGATGTGAACTAGAAGGTGAGAATATGCCCAGGAATAAAAGCAAACTGGGTTGGGGTATATTTTCTGGTACATCAGCAGCTTCTCCTCAGATTGCCGGATGCATAGCACTGTTGTTATCTGTAAATCCCAATCTTACTCCTATGCAGATTAAAACAATTCTTTCGGATACAACAATAGATGTTGTGAATGGCACCACAGCACACGGAGTTGATGCTGAATCAGGAAGGGATTTGGCTACAGGAGCAGGATTTGTGGATGTATTTGCAGCTTGTATTATGGCTCAGAACAGATGCCGAAGCAATACAATTGAAAGATGATATAAATTCCTCAACCAATAAATTATGAAACTAAAAATAGCAGTCTACAACACAGAATGGATGCGGGACCTCTTCAATAAAGACGGAACACCCAAAACAGAAGGAGACGATTTTGAAAGAAGCAAAAAACTCGCTACAATTGTAAAGAAGATCAATCCTGATTTTTTAGGCATTGTAGAAGGTCCGGATACTTTGGCAGATGGAAGTAAAACGGCGTCTCAACAATTGGAAAACTGGGTACAGGAATTTAATTTAAATTCCAATTATAAAGCTGTCCATGGTCACCCATCCGGAGGCCAACAAGAATTGTGTGCCATTTATGACAGTTCGAAAATAGATGTAACTTTTACGCCTACAAGTGATGCAAAAAACCAATTCAACAAACCATTTCTTGTAGACACTACTAATAAATTGATCAAGGAGCAATACAAGCATTACAGACCGCCATTGGAATTGACTATTAATGACCTGGACGGTAATGAACTCTCAAGAGCAATAGTGGCTCATACAAAATCCAAAGGAATCTTTTCCGTAGTAGACCTGGCCAAATTCGAGCAAATTTCCGAAAGAGACAGAATGCGACTTTACGCCGAGTGCATGTCCATCAGGCACAAATGTGATGATTATATAGATGACGGTTCGGAGGTCATTGTAATGGGTGATATTAACGATGGTATAGGAATGGATTTTTATGAAAATAAATTTAGTAAAAGCGCAGTTGAAATACTTTTGGGAGACGTCTGGAATTCAGACAAAATATTGAAATCTGTATTACCCAAACCCAAGTGGACAAGTAGAGGCTGGAAGCCCTCTTCGAGCAGATTCACCGATAGAATTACTGAAGATACAGTGAATGTTTTAATCGACCATGTTTTGGTAAGTTCCAATCTCGTAGCTTCCAATGGAAAAGTATGGAATCCTTATGAAGAAAAAGATGATGCAGAAATTCAATCTGTCCTGAACGAATTAAAAGGAAAAGCATCGGATCATTTTCCGATAGTTGCAGAAGTAGAATTTAACACAATATAAAAATGAACTCATTACTTACATTTCTACAAGAAGGATCTTCACCAAGTGAATTTATCTTACTTATCTCGGGATTTATCTTATTCCTATTTGCACTTGTTCTTATCACCATCAGGGTATTGAAAGACAAATCATGGAAGGCCTTGTTATTACTATTGCCATTTGCCATATCAATGATGGGATTTAGTCATTTTCAAAAGATGAGCTTTATTAAAGATATGGTGGTATTAGAACGATTATCAAATAAAGCAGAACAGGGGGAAAAACTTACAGCACAGGAAAAGGAAGAAAGCAAGTCTATAGTATTTTCTGCCCAGGGCAGAGTATTGAGAAATGAGGATAGGATTATTTTGGCAAGGGCATATATCAATCAAAATGAGCTCAGTAGAGCGAAACAAGTAGTAGAACAAATAGAAGATACTTCCTTCACCGAGGATAAAAAGAAGCTCTCTGAGCGAATAAAGATTCGAAACGATATTAAAAACTATGAAAATATAAAACCTGGTGAGCTTAGTAATAAAGATGCTCAACAATTCAAAAATATGTTTAACAAGAAGATGATGACTGTATCTGATATCCAGGAGGCATCCATTGTGCAGGAAAGGATACAAAAAATGAACGATAGCGTAAAACGCTGAATCATTCTCATTTTTTGTTATTACAATTACTGATTTGGTAACATAACTTTAAAAAACTAGAACCATGAGTATTTACAAAAATAAAATGGGTTGGATAAAGGACTATCCTGACATCAGAGATTTTGACATTAATTCTTCAGAACCCAGTAAAAACGTAAAACTAAAAGGCCGGAAAGACAACGTATGCGACCTCCTTACCACTGTAGGCATTGTGGATAGAAAAGAACCATTAAAACTATCGAAAAAAACAGACAATCGAGAATGGTGCAGCCCTGTTAAAAATCAGGGAAACATAGGTGCCTGTACTGCGTTTGCTGCAGTGGGCATGTACGAATATTTTCAATACAAGGCTTTTGGAAAATATATAGACGGGTCGGAGCTTTTCATCTACAAGGCAGAAAGAAATATGCTCAAATGGACTGGTGATACAGGGGCGTATTTGCGCACAGCAATGGGGGCTTTGGCATTGTTTGGCGTGCCTCCTTCTAATCATTATCCTTATGATACTGATAAATATGAAGACGAACCCCCAGCTTTTATTTATTCTTATGGTCAAAATTTTCAGGCCCTGACCTACTATCGCTTAGATCCTCTAGGAACTTCGGGAGCTGATACATTAGCTGCTATTAAAAAACAAGTGGCTGCCGGTCTGCCTATCATGATGGGTTTCACCTGCTATACTTCCTTATACCATTCCAAAACTTCTAAGTCAGGCGAAATCCCATATCCCAGCACCAATGAATCGGTCGAAGGCGGACATGCTGTGATGATAGTAGGATACGACGACAACAATGTAGTAGTAAACCCGCTGGATAATTCTCGAAAGAAAGGGGTACTAATCATTAAAAATTCGTGGGGAGATGAATGGGGAGATGACGGGTACGGTTATATTCCCTATGAATATGTAAAGCAACAACTGGCTAGTGATTTTTGGTGTATGATTTCAGCAGAATGGATAGATACCGGAAATTTTGGCATTTGAATTTATGAAGCTGTTTAAAAACAACTTCTATAGTTAAATTTTAACAATACTTATGAACTCTCCAATAGAACATATCATAGTGCTAATGCTCGAAAACAGATCATTTGATCATTTATTTGGTTTCCTTGATCACAAAAAACCTTTTAATGGATTAACAGGAAATGAAAGCAATCCTACCTCCAAAACAACTTCAAATCCGGTCAAAGTGATTAAAGGAACAAAGACATTTATAAATCCTGATCCTGGTCATAGTCACGCTGATATTTTGGAACAATTAAATCTTCAAAACCCAGGAGGGTTAACTGTTCTAAATGATGGATTTTATCACAACTTTTCAAAAAGAATTGTAGCGAAAGGTGGTACAAGCCACCCCAAAGAAATCATGTCATGTTTCGATCCGAGAAACTCTGAAAATCATACAAAAATCCTCGGGGCGTTGGCCAAAAATTTTGTTTTATGTGACAATTGGTTTAGCTCGGTACCTGGTGAAACCTGGCCAAATAGAAACTTTGCACACTCAGGCACTTCAAACGGGGAGGTGAATATCAAAAAGAAATTGTATGGCAACAGGACAATTTTTGAAGTCGTCGCTGATCATAATTTGAGCTGGAAAATTTACCGGGATGGCTTTGCTCAGTCTCAGGCTTTTCACAAACTTTGGTTCAAAAAGAAGAAAAATGGTGGGTTTAGAAAATTCTCAAAATTTACTGAAGACGTTAGAAAAGAAGAATTGGCCAACTATGTTTTCATAGAACCACGGCATATGCCAATGCTGAGCGGACGCACGAATAATATGCATCCCGGGAATAATCAAAATTCAAGTGATCAGGATTTTAAAGCTGCGGAAAACCTGGTAGCTCAGGTATTTAATGCCCTGAGAACCAAAAAAACTATCTGGAATAAATCGCTACTGGTCATAACTTTTGATGAACATGGAGGATTTTATGACCATGTTCGTCCTGAAAAATGTGTTTCTCCTGATGGAAAAGTGTCTGATGAAGGATTCGATTTCAAAAGGTATGGCATACGGGTGCCAACGATATTGATTTCTCCACATCTAGAAAATCGCAATGTTGACCATACTTTATACGATCACACATCAATAATAAAAACTGTGTTAGAAAATTTTTCTATTAAAGAAACCCTGACAGAAAGGGTAAGAAATGCTAATTCTTTTTTGGCAAATATTGGTAAACCAATCAAGAAAACATGGCTAAAGAAAAAAGTGAAACTTCATGCTAATGATCCAGAAACTTTGACCTTTGGAGCTGTTAGAAATGCTCCCTTAGAACTAAATGATTTCCAAAAAGACCTAGTAGAAATGAGTAGAAATATTGAGAAAGTGATGCACAAAGATGAGGCAGAAGTGGAAAGAAGGATAAAAAAAATGGAGGAAGATCAGATCAAAATCGAAGGAGGAGAAATGGCTCTTAAAAGTGCAAGTCCAACGTCTTATTCTGATATAGAAAAAATGAGTGATAAATTTTCAATGATGTATGAAGACTGAGGTTATACGATAGCAATTGCAAAATTCATGTTGTATTTGTCATTACAACTTTCAAAATTAAAATGATTGGTCGAAAATAAGTTTGTATCAATCTGAGCATTTATTGCCTAAACGGCTTAACTTAATATAACTAAAAAACCATGTCAAAAAAAGCAATCATATTATCAGGAGGAGGCGCTAAAGGCGCATGGGGCGTAGGAGTGGTCAAAGCCCTTACAGAACTCGGCAATACTTACGACATAGCCATTGGCACCAGCACTGGAAGCCTCATAGCTCCATTTATTCTGGCCAATGATATCCAAAACTTGGAACAAGGATATACTTCTGTATCTCAAAATGACATCTTTAATGTCAATCCATTTGACAATGATGGCGAAATACGACCTGTAAAAGCAGGGTGGCGGGTTATCACCGGTAAAAAAACATTGGGCGAAAGCCAAAAACTACGAGAGAAAATAAACGAACTTGTAACAGATAAAATGTTAAAAACCATACGAAATCAAAATCGACAGTTAGGAGTCACAGTGGCCAACTTAAACAAAGGAATAAGCGAAGTAAAATCTATAACAGATTATACCAATGACGAGATGCGCGACTGGATATGGGCATCCTCTAATAATCCACTATTTATGTCAAGTTTTGAATTTCCTAAAAATGATCCGAGTGCTAATAGTTATGCCGACGGTGGTATTACCAATTATGCCAATGTAGAGCACATCATCAAAAACCGGCCTCTTGATTTGGATCACATCGATGTCATTTTTCACAATACAAGAGAGGTCATAAGAGAAGATTACGAAAATGATTCAGGAGTGCTCAAAAGATTGCTTCGAGTAATGGATATGTTTAGTGCCGAAGTTAACAAAAATGATCTGCTCAATGCCAAACTCACCTTCAAACCCGATATCGATATCTCTATGAATATATACTATATGAATGATCTCGATATCACCACCATTACTACAATAAAACGAAAGAGTCTGTTATTCGATAAAGTAAGAATGCAGACGGGTGTGATGCGGGGATACACGGCCATGAAAAATGGCAATATCGATATGGATGGATGTACTATACAATGTAATGATGGACGAATAGTGCCCAATCTCATCGCATAAACAAAAGTAAGGCATGAAGCAAAAAGAAGAGTCATTTATTGACAAAATCGTCAACTTTATACAAACTTTTGTTGTCGCTCTTGCACAGGTATGGTATCTGGTCTTGATTGTTATTCTTTTCAGTCTTGCTGTACTTTGGACCGATCAGGGCACTGATCTTTTAGTAGCATTAAAATCGGAAAAATCTGGCTGGACATACACTATCATAACTGGAGCTCTCCTTATGCTTTTGGCGTTGATTCTTAGAAATGTTATGAGAAAAATGCAAGGCGTTTCCCAAAATTCAAAAATCTCTTCTTGGCTCAGTAAGATTACAAAGAGGAAATATCATGTAACCTTGCCTGTCACTGATTTAAAAACAGTAGAGCTCATCAAATCTGATAACTCATTAGAGCGTTTCTTCCAATTGTACTTGCCACGTTTAGGCCCTTCCATTCTTTTCATTGTAGTCTTTTTAGCAACAATAAATTTATACTTTCAGAATACTTCTAACTATCCAATTGACAACAACAGGTTACATAGTTTTATTTATTCATACTCGTTTCTCCTTTTTATTCTTGTTCTAATCATCTATTGGCTTTGGGCATATTTTCTGGAAGTAGCATCGCCAAAAAGTATAATTTTAGCCACCTCTATTTTAATAATTATTTTTCTGTGCATTCCGGTAATTGCCAAAGTAACTGGTAATTCCTTGCTATGGAAGTCTTATTTTTCTTTCGCTTTAGGCCTTATTTTTCTCTGGGTCACTGTACTTCGTACAAAAAGAATAACAAGCTGGTTTAAAAATATTCCCCTTTACCTCAATGACATCACACTATGTTTTACATTTTTAGTAGGGATATATATAGTAATACTTGTTTTCCAGAATAGCGTAAGTCATCATTTTCCTATATATGTTATTCTGTCTATTTTCATAATATATGCTGCCATTTTAGGCTGGGTCAATGTGCATATAATAAAATCTTCTAATCAGAAGAATGGCTTCATTTTTTTCATTTTTATTATTATTGTTATTCTCCCCATTCTTTTGCAATCGTCTAATACCCGCCATAACCTTTGCCTTATAAATCCAACTTCTCATGAAACACCAATAGTACGTGATAGCCTTCACACCTATTTTATTAATTGGATTAATAATAAGAATAAAGACCCGAATATTACTCCTGATAATCCATTTGAGATTTATATGATAGCTGGTCAAGGTGGAGGCTCACGAGCAGCATATTGGTCAGGGTTAGTACTCTCACAACTTGATTCTCAGAGTAAAGGTCAATTTCAAAATCATATTTTCGCCTTAAGCTCTGCCTCAGGAAGTTCTGCTGGCTTTGGTGCTTATGTACAAATGAAATATAACAATGTTCCTTATCACAAGTCCAAAAAAGTCATACAAGAAATGTTTAGCTCAAATTTTCTATCATCGGCTTTTCGATATTTGTTTATTAATGATTTTTTGCAGAGTTATATTGCTTTTAGCAATAAAGGTCGGAACTATCGATTGGAACAGGAATGGTGCGATGCATTTTCAAAAGCCATTGAAAAACCTGATCGGTTTCCTAAGAATAACATGGCTAAATCTTTTCTGAAAGTTTTCTACAATTCTTCAAATAATGAGTCTTTTAATGTACCAATATTCATCCCAAACACAACCGAAGTTCAAAAAGGAAGAAGAGCATTTTTTAGCCCAGTTATAATAGATACCGCGCCTAATTCTATGGATGTATTGAAAGAGCTTAGAAATGACAAACATCGATTGAGGTTCAGCTCTGCTATGGTCATGAGTGCCAGCTTTCCTATTCTCACTGCAAGTTATAATATCAATGGTATTGGGCAATTTGCAGATGGAGGGTATTTTGATAATAATGGTATCAATACCCTGAATACAATTATTACAACTTGCCAAACCGTGCTAGACACATTAGGAAATGGAAAAAATAAAGAAAAATTTATAATTAAAGTTCTGCACATCAAAAATAGCTCAGAAAATAAAAATGAGAACAAACTAAAATTTGAAAAACCTAAAAATATCGGACAACTTTTTATCCCAATCAAAACAATAATAAATCTCCAAAAAGGAATAAATAAAACTTTTGAAGAATCCATTGAAATATCTCCCAATAATCTCATAAAAATCATTCTCGATCATGAAATAATAATTAAAAAAGGTGATGAGCAGTATGTTCCTATTTTACCATTGTCAAGATATCTCTCAGAAGAAGCTCTTCTAGGAATAGAAAAGAATCTGGTTTGGGACTCCATTGGCTTTAAAACCAAAACTAAAATAGAAACTATAGTAGAAAGTCTTTAATTCTGAGCCCTTTTCGAAAATTGTCAAAATCAAAAAAAATTACTTCGACATACTCAGTATAAACCTTAAGACCATACACTCATTTTGCTCACGAGTTAACACACTTAATTTTCCACACTTAATAACAGTTGGCCAATGTATCAATACTCCATCAAATGCTCATCTAATTTTGTGTTTCGCAAAATTTGTCATTTTTATATTTCTCATATCAAGGCATAAACTACTGATCCGCTTTAGGCGAAATAAAGTGAATACTATTTCTTCTGGTTATTATTTACGAAACCTAAACTATGAGCCCACTCTGAAAACAAACATTTTTCACAAAATGAGTTGTTTGGGATGAGATTTACATTTTTTGAGGTTCGGTGATGGCTGAGTATCAGCAAATTGAAAAAAATCTAAAGATCGCCAAAAGATTTTTTTTTGATATTGTGTGTTTCCGAAGTGGACTCAACTTTGCGATTTAAGAGCTCAGTATTCCTCTTTGATCCCAAAAAACGTCGTACAAAAGTACAATCACATAGATTCCAACACGTAAGACTAAATTTCCAAAACATAAAAATGAAATGAATATATTACAAATAACATATTATCATAATGTATATAACATTGAACATTAGGATAAAATAGATTAGCTTTATACTATATATATTAAGTAGAACCAATATCGATATTTTGAATTTTTGCCAATTATTGCTAAATAATCATATTGATACAATAAAATAATCACATAGAGCCTATACTTTACTTATTAAAAAATATTATATATGTTTTTTTATAAAAAGTGGTAGAAAGTGGAGGAAAGTGGGAATGTGCGATTACATTTACATCGTAAGTTACTGTAAGAGCTTAGATGCAAAGATTAACTGGAGAGTACGAATGCAAGGTAGATGCCAAAGGGCGTCTTCGTATGCCTAGCTCTCTATTGCGTCAACTCCCCAGCGACAATTTGACATTTACCGTTAACAGAGGTTTTGAAAAGCATCTCATTTTATATCCTAATGAAGATTGGCTAAAAAAAGCTGAAGAGATCGACTCTCGTCTTAATGAGAATATTTCCGCAGAGAGGGAAGTACTCAGGCACTTTTACGGAGGAGCAACTGAGGTATCATTAGATGGTTCAAATCGAATTCTTTTGCCAAAGACTTTGGTGAAATATGCTGACATTACTAATAGCATTATGCTATTCGCCATGAAGAGGCAAATAGAGATTTGGTCATTAGATAAATACAATGAGATGATCTCTAAAGAGCCTGTAAATTTCACTCAATTTGTAGATGAAATTTTTGGTAAACCTGTTGACAAAAAATAGGAAGTGGAATATCATATCCCAGTTCTGCTCGAAGAAAGTGTAGAAGCACTCATAACTAATAACAATGGAGTGTATCTAGATGTGACGTATGGTGGTGGGGGACACTCAAAACGAATACTACAACGAATTACTGCCAAAGGGCGACTTTTCGGATTTGACCAGGATGGAGCTGTTTTTCAAAACTTAATCAGAGATGATAAGTTTGAGTTTATACATTCTAATTTTGAACATATACATCAATATATGGCCTATTTTGGAATCAATCAAGTAGACGGAATCTTAGCTGACTTAGGAGTATCGTCGCATCATTTTGACGATTTAAAAAGAGGATTTTCGATAAAGTCTCAATCTGATCTTGATATGAGAATGAATACTTCTGATCATCTTACAGCACAAAAGATTTTGAATACATATAGTGAAAGCAAACTTGTAAAAATGTTCTCATTTTATGGAGAAGTAAGGAATTCTAAAACTTTGGCGAAAGCAATCATTGACACCAGAGATTTTCGACCTTTCGGCACTGTAAACGGATTCATGGATTTTTTAGGGCGCTATGTACTGGGTGATTGGCATAAATACCATGTGCAAGTATTTCAAGCCATAAGGATAGAGCTGAATAGAGAAATGGAAGTATTAAAACAACTGCTCATTAATTCAGTAAAAATATTGAAGCCAAATGGCCGGTTGGTGGTACTGAGTTATCACTCCATTGAAGACAGGCTTGTGAAAAACTTCATAAAAGCTGGAAATTTTGAAGGGAAAGCCATACAAGATGACTATGGAAATGTAGTGCGACCATTACAAGAGGTGAAGCCAAAGATAATACTGCCAACTGATGCAGAAATAAAGAAAAACAGTAGGGCTGCAAGTGCCAAAATGCGAGTGGCCGTTAAGCTATGAATATGAAACTAAAAAAGTATTCAATTTATTCACTAGTAATTAATAATGCCAATTTTATAGGCATATGGATTCTTTTTGGTCTTTTCTACATCTCTAATGTACATAAAGCAGAGAAGAAATTGAGAAAGATGAATACAGTGCAAAAAGAAATTGATGATGTAAGAAGGACATACATACATATAAAAGACAAAACACTATTTAGCGGTACTCAGTATGAGATTGTCAAAAATGTAGAGGGAATGAATATTGAAAAGGAGGTTAAAATTCCGAAAAAAATAATCAAGCCATAAAAGACAAGGAGACGAACATAGATGGATCGGAAGAATGAGTTGCTTTTAAGAGTTTATATAATACTGATCAGCTTCATTGTATTTGCTGGAGTAATCAGCTGGAAGATGATCGATATATCCATTGTCAAAGGTGATAAATGGAAAGCTAAAAATGCAAGTAAATTCCTCAAATGGAAGCCAATGAAGGCTCAAAGAGGAGATATATATTCAGAAGATGGCATCAGAATGATGGTTTCTTCAATAGAGTTCTTTGAAATACGAATGGATCCTGTTTCGTCATCAGATGAGGTTTTTAGTTCTAATATTTACCAACTCTGTGTAGGGCTAAGTAAAATATTAAGTACAAAAACAGCTAACGAATGGCGGAATACTATAGAAGGAGCAAGAAATGCGTACAATAATTCTCAGAAGAAGGGAACACGAAACATTTTAATAGCTAAAAAGATAGATGATGAAAAGTTTAGAGCTCTTAAAGAGTTGCCTCTCTTCAATCTAGGGCAGCATGAAGGTGGATTTATTGTAAACAGGTTCTTTTCAAGGAAGAAACCTTATCATGAGTTGGCCTCTCGCACAATAGGTTTGTATCGAGAAAAGAATATGGTAGGGTTAGAAAGAAGCTATGACAAGGCATTAAGAGGAAGTACGAAAAAAGAGTTAATGCGTTTTATTCCACCAGATCTCTGGATACCGATGAAGGAACCTACCTCATATGAATTTAAAAGGGGTAAAGATCTCATCACTAGCATTGACGTGGATATTCAAGACGTGGTACATCACGAACTTACCAATGGCATGACAGAAAATAACGCCAAAGATGGTGTGGTCATAGTCATGGAGGTAAAAACTGGCTACATTAAAGCCATATCAAATCTCAACTTTCACAATGGTGAAATAAATGAGATTATGAACAAAGCTGTAGTTGAAAGAATAGAACCAGGGTCAACTTTCAAAGCAGCAACTGCTCTGGCATTACTTGAAAAAGGAATAAGCCCAGAGAAAAAAGTAAAAATAAACAAGGGGAAAAAGAAATTTCACAACCTCTGGATGTACGATAGTAACTATCCGAGCGATGTAAATATAACTGACTTTAAAGAGTCATTTAGTAAATCCTCAAACGTGGGGATTGCCACACTAGCTAATGAAGTATTCAATAGCAAAAAGGGAAAGAAG
>JAZGFD010000112.1:0-6540 GCA_036479115.1 Saprospiraceae bacterium
AAGGCTTGCTACAGGAAGTAGTAGAAAATGATAGAGTCGAGTTTGAATTAGAACGAGGAATGAAGGGTATGAATGCTGTAAGGGTGAAGAAAATATGATATTAAAGTTGAATTTTTAAAGAAAATCAACTTTTTTTTATAGATGTAAAATACCTTGCAATTCATTGTTCTAGTGTGATGTGAGAATGCCATTAATAGTCAGAATCCGTAATTTATATATGCAATAGACGCGAAAACCCAATCGATAGTTCATGTAATAAGCATCTTCGACTCTCTTCTTACAATTGTACATTTAATTTGTCACCCCTAAGAATTCCCTAAAGAAAATCGCATTTAGAATCAAATGCTCTAAGCACAAAGAGTCATATCCCATAATCCTAAACTGACTTACTCGGTTTTCACTTGGCCTCCTACTATTCAGGGGCATTTCATATTGCCGTTTTGCCCCATTTTTTATAGATTATAATTTCGTCGAGGCTAGCTGGGCCTCATTATATGCTAACATTATTTTACCTCTCTGAGGGGATTAAGGACAACCTGAAATGTGCCACGACTATTCATATGAATAGAAAACAATGGGTATTTGTGCTATCTTAGGTTACTAGAATAAATATTCAATGAACTTTTTATTTGCCTAAAACTGACTCTATCGGAGTAGTTACGAAAAACATAGGCGTATTAAAAACCAGATTAGTTGCTTTAAGAAAAATGAAATCAATATCGTTTGTATCACGTATAACCGAAAAAAATTACCCCCAGTTTTTTAGTTGCCTGTTTGACAGACAGGTCTCAAAAGCGCCCACCTGAATTGTTACTATTAGTATAAAATTTATCATATTGTCACTTCTTGTTCTTTTCTTTATTTCTGAACTATGATTTCTGAACTAAGCATACTCAATATTCTAATTCTTTTTGGAGCTTTTCAAGGCTTGATTCTCACTTTTATATTGATAACTTCTAAGCGATTTCAAAAGAAATCGAACTACTTTTTAGCTCTTCTTCTTTTTTCTTTAGCATTGCTAAATTTGGTGAGTATAATGGAGTTGAAACCTTCTGGAGTTGCTATGTCATTATTTTCAATTTACCACCCTTTTTTTCTTGTTAATCTCATCGCCCCAGCTGCATATTTTTTTATAAAGTATCTCACGGAACCAATCTATAGATGGAAATTAAGTGATTACTTGTTTTTTGTACCTTTTTTGATTGAATTTTCCATTCGATTGTACAAGTTTTCATTTTATGCAAGTGGTGATCTTCTATCAGAACCTAGCCTTGTCACTCATAATTTATGGGAAAATTCTATCGAACTATTCGGGGTCTTTTTTACAATAGCTGTAATCTTAAGAAGTATAAAAGCTTTAAAAAAATATGAAGAAAAATTACTTGAAAACTACTCTGAAGTCGAAACACATAGCCTGTCATGGCTAAGAAATATTCTAATAACAGGGCTGAGCCTTTGTACGCTTTGGTTGTTTGTTACCCTTTCTGATTATAGTATAGCCACTTTCAGTTGGAAGTTGTCATTGATGACTCTAATAGGTCTTTCGATGTTAATCTATTGGATAGGATATTCCATGATTATCCGCCAGGAACTTTTAGATACACCCATCTTTGCTATATCTAATACTAAAATACTGCCACCATCAGAAACTTCAGAGCTATCTTCTAAAACGGAACAATACTATACTAGACTCAAGGAATTAATGATATCAGAAAAATTATATCAGGATGACAATCTAAACATGACTACTCTTTCTAAAAAAACAGGCCTAAGCAACAGTTATCTGTCACAGATCATCAATCAAAAAGAAGGTAAGAATTTCTTCGATTTTGTAAATGAATATAGAATCGACGAAGTGAAAGCAAGAATGAAAGACCGTGATTATAACCATTATACTATTTTAGGTATAGCACAAAATGCAGGATTCAAATCCAAGTCCACTTTTAATTCCTTTTTTAAAAAATCTACTGGATTGACTCCTTCAGAGTACAGAAAAAATTAAATTTTTAAAAAAAATGAAAATTTAAAGATTCTCCTTTGGGTGACTTTTTATCTCGATCATAAAATAACGTACGTCTCCATCGAAATTTCGCACCCACACTTTATTATTAAGTGCTATTCTATCCAATTCCATGTAAGTAGACGCTTTGTAACACAACTCCTGATACATTTGAATCATCATTATAAAAACACAACATTATGGAACTCACATTTTTTGAATTTTGGTCACGCGAAGCTTTGGGAATAGTAGGCGACTATTTCAAGTTTGCCACCTCTGCTTTTGTCATTTTTTACGTTCTCTTAAAAAAACCAATGTGGTTTAGAAAAGTGCAAAAGAAACTACCCAAATTCACTGATTATGGAAGGGATATAATGTATTCGATGATATCAGTCACCATTTTCGCCACCATGGCGCTCTTGGTGTTCTATTACTTTAATGATTACACTAATAACTATGAAAATATATCTGATTATGGATGGCCATATTACGTTCTTTCATGGGTGTTGATGTTTGTCATTCATGATACTTACTTTTATTGGATGCACAGGGCCATGCACCATCCATTTTTATTTAAACATGTACACTTAGTGCACCACAAATCTACTAATCCTACACCTTGGACGGCATATGCATTCCATCCTATCGAAGGGTTTTTAGAAGCATTGATAGTACCCATTATTGCATTTTCGATTCCTACCCATCAAACTGCAATGGGGATGTTCTTTCTATTCCAAATAGTGTATAATGTATACGGTCACTTGGGATTCGAGTTATATCCAAAAGGATTTCATAAAACATGGATAGGAAGATATGTGAATACCTCAGTAGCTCACAACCTGCACCATGAAAAATTTGATGGAAATTATGGTCTTTATTTTTTAATCTGGGATAGGATCATTGGTACTGTAAGATCAGATTATAATGAGACCTATGAAATGACCACTGAGGGCAAGGTAGCCAATCCTCAAGAAAGTTTGGTGACGTCGAAAATGACGGCGAAAATGACATCGTATACTGAATAACATGGCCATAAATGAGTTGGTATATATGCACCCACTGTGTAGTTAGTTTTGATGAGATTTACGATTTTTTTTGAAATTCAGTGATGCCTGTACATCAGTGAGCATTCCGTCAAGAGTAGTATGACGTGTTGGATTTCAGGATGTTTTTTGTGTCATAACAAGACGGAGATTCGTGTGGATAGCCCCGTAACTATCGATACGAATCTACATTGTTGTGCAGGTATAGAAGATTTCAAAAAAAATCCGTCATTATATTCTTGACTGGGCACTAATAGAGAAAAATGAAAATATCCCTAGAAGAAATCGTACATGTCGTAACACTAATCGTACATGTGGCCGCGCAAATCGTACATGTAGCCACGCAATGTAAATGCACTAGTGCTCTGTCAAGGAGAAATTGACGGGTAACTTTGGCATCTTTTCAACCTGCTCTTTGTTAAAAATACTCGCCATATCTACTGCTATGACTGCGTTTTTTGCCTCGTTCAGGATCAAATTATGCGCAAAGCCAACCCGTCATTTAACACTTGACAGAGCACTAGTTAATATGACGATTCATCACTACATGATAAGAACCGATTGTTGTGATTTGGTGACATTTTTGAATAAAAATGATGACAAATCTTTCTGGTCACTCTAGATGTTGAGTACATTACAAATGTGTTGGGTAGTCAAGATATAATGTCCTGATTGTCAGTAATTTAACGATTGATTTTCTCATGGTGGGTTAATAACAAAACGTATAGAAAAAAAAATTCTTCTACTAAAATTGATACCTCCCGAGTAGTAAAATCTAATGAGTAAAATTATAAATCACTAAAAATGCAACAGCACCAGCTAGAAACCCTATAGCTGCTAGCCAAGTTATTTTTTTCAAATACCAAATAAAGTCAATACGCTCCATTCCCATAGCTGCTACACCTGCTGCCGAGCCTATTATCAGCATACTCCCACCTGTACCAGCTGAATAAGCAATAAAATGCCAAAGTTTGGAGTCAATAGCTACATCATACATTCCTATGGAAGCAGCTACTAAGGGTACATTGTCAATGATGGCCGACCCCACACCTAATAGCATCACAACGATATCTTGATTTGGGATAGCACTATCAAGTGCTTCTGCAACATATCTCAAGGTGCCCACGCCTCCTACAACCATAGTTTCTAAAGCCGCCACTGCCATGAGTATACCTAGGAAAAATAGAATACTCGACATTTCTATACGTGATAAGGCGTGGTGAGCAGAATATTTGGCCCTACGCTCTTGGGTAAAATCTTCTTCTGGATGGATGTACTCAGAAACCAACCAAACCACTCCCATACTTAACATCATGCCAATGTAAGGCGGAAGATGGGTTATGGTTTTGAATATTGGCACAAAAACTATACCTCCCAACCCTAAAAATAGCATAGTCTTACTGCTCAAAAGGCGCGTAGACTCAGCAACATCAGTGTTGACATCATTTTTGAGCTCACCTTGGAATGGTTTTAAATATTGAGCAATAAAAGTGGGTACAATAAAACAAACTAAAGAAGGAATAACCAGATTGTATATCAGGCCTCCTGTAGTCACTTTTTTGCCTATCCAAAGCATGGTTGTGGTTACGTCTCCAATAGGAGACCATGCCCCTCCAGCATTGGCCGCAATTACCACAAGAGAAGCAAACCAAAGTCTTTCTGTTTTATCGGGAATTAACTTTCTCAACAACGTCACAAGTACAATCGTAGCTGTAAGATTATCAATAATTGCAGACAAAATGAATGCCAAGACTCCAATTATCCACAATAATTTCTTTTTATTACGGGTACGAACCCACTGTTTCAATATTTCAAAACCCCGGTGTAGATCAATAATTTCTACTATGGTCATGGCTCCTATCAGAAATACTAAAATTTCTGAAATCTTAGCTAGGTGATGTAGGAGTGCATTAACAAACCCTTCTTCAGCATGATGTAATTCGTCTCCTGTGAGATGAGCAGTGATGCTGTACAAATGACCGTGAGTATCTACGATATCAAGAAATCCTGCATTGAAACCAATAGATAGCAATGCCCAACAAAGAGCACCCATGATAAGTGATGGCACTGTTTTATCCAATTTCAGTGGATGTTCAAATACAATTACTAAATACCCTAATATGAAACAAAGTATGACTCCTGCTAACATGCTGTTTATCTATTTTCTCAATTGCCCAAAATAAGAAATTCTTACTCGATAATGAGTGAGTAATAACACATATACTTTCTAGTAATGTATATCATACCCGTCAGATTTAGATCAGAATTTCTACTTTAGAAATAGTAAATACCGAAAACCTCTTCTTTCTCCAAATCTGCAACTCAGGTCGATGTGCTTTTGAGGCCTGTCTACCAAAATGGCAAATAAAAAAACTGCTACTGGTTGAGTAGTTTCCAAAATCTATCCTCCTGCAAGTTTTGATTTGGAAAAACCTCTGTCTATCAAAATCTCAAGCACTTTATTTCTTTGATCACCTTGAATTATTATTTCCCCACCTTTAGCAGATCCACCCACTCCGCACTTGCTCTTAATGTCTTTACAAAGTAATTTAAGAGCATCTTCATCAAGATTAATTCCTTTGATCAAAGTGGCCTTTTTTCCTTTCCTTTTTTTCTTGTCTAGCCATATTCTTACATCCATAAGGTGATTAAAATTATCTGGCTGTATGGCCTTATCTTTTTCTGAAGAAAGATCTGGGCTATTGGGATTTCCTAGAGATTGAAAGTCATCCCAAGAGAGAGATGTGTTTTTATTTTTTGTCATAGTAATTTTATGAGCATTATATATAGTGGCTGAACGGAAGCTATCATTTTTTTTACAAAAAAATTATTTTTAATGAGATTTTCATTTTTTTTTGAAATTCAGTGATGCCCGATCACACATAGAGTTACGGATTTTTTCTGAATTATTTTTCTTTAGCAAAACCTACTACGTGCTTTCTTGTTTTCCCAAATGAACCGATAAATATGCAAAGAGGACGGGATAGATTTTGTTCAATACATATGTTCAATACGCAAAGAGACTTAACTTATGTAGTAGCTGAACAAGAACTGTCATTTGCACTTAGAAAATACATTTCTCAGAAGCATTTTATACTTTAGGGCTCTTATTAATATTTACACTATGCCTACTAAAAAAATAACATTCAATAATAATAAGGGATATCAACTTTCAGCCAAGATAGATCTTCCTTTGAAGAAGAATCCTTTCCCATTTGTCATATTTTCTCACGTATTTACAGGTAATAAAAACCTTGTAGCATCCAAACACATCAGTAGAGCATTAACAATGAATGGCTTTGGTGTCATGCGATTTGATTTTACGGGATTGGGAGAAAGTGAAGGTGATTTTGAGGACACTAATTTTTCTTCTAATGTAGATGACCTACTTGCTGCTGCAGAATATTTGGAAAAGGAATACATGGCACCCGCCGTAATTGTAGGGCATTCTTTGGGTGGTGCCGCAGCTTTATTTGCAGGGAAAAAATTAGAAACCGT
>JAZGFD010000113.1:0-12258 GCA_036479115.1 Saprospiraceae bacterium
TGATTGGATCGGGAGCAATCGAATCTGCCCATAAAACCGTCATACAAAGAAGAATGAAATTATCAGGACAAAGATGGTCAATGAAAGGAGCCAAAAACATGCTTAATTTAAGATGTGTAGCATTGAGCGGTCATTGGGATTGGGTAGAACAACATTGTAGAAAAGCCGCCGCTTAGCGAAGAAGTGAAATGCACCTCTCATTTTGTACTTAATTAGTTAAACATATTCTACTTTTGATAAATATAGCCCATGAGCAGGAACACTCCAACTGTTACTGAGTCTTTGTTTTGTTTCTAAGGCAGTAATTAGTTCAGCTATTTCCATCTTTCCTAACCCAATGTTAAGGATTGCACCTACTATCATTCTCACCATTCCGCGTAAAAATCGATTTGCTTCAATATGAAAGATCATTTTATCGCCATTGATATCCCATTCTGATTTGTAAATCTTACATGTCATACTATTTGCATCCGAATGTGCTTTACAAAATGTAAAAAAATCATTGTACTTCATTAATAATTCTGATCCTTCGATCATGCTACTTATGTCTAGGGACTTGGCACCAAGAGCCAGATAGAAAGAAGAATCCTTTAAGAAAGGGTTTCTTTTTGTATGTAGACGATATTCGTAAGCTCTTAAGGTGGCATCAAATCGAGCATGAAAATCACGCTTCGCTTCTTGTATTGATTGAATCACAATATGATCACCTAAGATTCCATTGAGACTAAAAATTCTGTCTTGTGGACACTGATAGGAGGTCTCAAAATGGAAATAGTACTCTTTAGCATTCACTCCTGTATCAGTACGTCCACAGCCCACAATTTCAATATTCTCTTTGTAAATGACCTTCATGGCATCTTCTATACATCCCTGTATTGTTTTGCCTGTTTGTTGGCGTTGATATCCATTATAGCCTTTACCCAAGTACATCATCTTGGCGCAATATCTTTTATATAAAAGCATATGTTTGGAGAAAATAAATTAGGATTAGGCTACTTTCAGCTGTGTAATTTTAGATGACATCAGCTTTTTATTGGCATATTTTAAATCAATGACCAATTTTTTTATGTCCTTTTGAGAGGGGAGTAGAAACATGTCATCAGTTAATATCTCTTCACAGATAGACCTCAGTCCTCTTGCCCCTAGCTTAAACTCTAAGGCTTTTTCGGCTAAAAATTCAATTACATCATCTTCAAATGATAAGGCAATACCTTCCAACTCAAATAGCTTTTGGTACTGTTTGATAATTGAATTTTTTGGTTCAATTAATATACGCATTAATGTTTCTTTGTCAAGAGGTTTGAGGTAAGTTAAAACAGGAAGTCTTCCTATTAATTCTGGAATAAGTCCAAATCTCTTAATATCTTGATGAGAGATATACATTAGCAAAGATTCTCTATTGATCTCATCTTTTGATTCGCTTTTAAAGCCTATCACCCTTGTACGTAGTCTCTTCGCAATTACTTTTTCAATTCCATCAAAAGCTCCTCCACAAATGAAAAGAATATTTCCAGTATTGACTGACACCATTTTTTGTTCAGGGTGCTTTCTACCTCCGTTCGGCGGTACATTTACAGTAGCTCCTTCTAGCATTTTAAGTAGTGATTGTTGTACTCCTTCACCAGATACATCACGAGTAATAGAAGGATTGTCATTTTTTCGGGCTATTTTATCTATTTCATCAATGTATACAATGCCTCTTTCAGCAGCTTCCACATTATAATCACATGCTTGAAGGAGCCTAGAGAGCATACTTTCTACATCTTCACCTACATATCCTGCTTCTGTAAATACGGTAGCGTCCACAATAGCAAAAGGAACGTCAAGAAAACGAGCTATTGTTTTAGCTAAAAGCGTCTTTCCTGTACCTGTCTCCCCTACCAAAAGAATATTGCTTTTTTCAATCTCCACCTCATCAAGATCAGGGATGTATTTTAATCTTTTATAATGATTGTATACAGCAACTGCAAGATACTTTTTGGCTTCTTCTTGGCCTATCACATATTTATCTAGAAAGGTTTTGATTTCAACCGGTGTAATGTCTTCGGGAAAGTCAAAATGTGGATGATTGTTTCCATTTTCAGATGCCAATTCACGGCTTACAATATCTGAAGCTTGTTCTACACAAGTTTCACAAATGTGGCCTTTGAGCCCAGCAATGAGAAGCAGTGCTTCATTCTTAGCTTTGCCACAAAAGGAGCAATTTTGACCGATATTTTCGTCCATATGCATCTAAATTAGAGATTATTTATAAAATTTGTTATTATTTTCTTTTAAGAACTTCGTCAATAAGGCCATACGCCTTTGCTTCTGTAGCGATCATCCAGTTGTCTCTATCACAATCTTTCTCTACTTTTTTTACGGTCTGGCCAGTATGCTCAGCTATTATTTGATATATTTCTTTTTTCATAGATTTGATAAGGTTGTAAGATATTTCCATATCCGAGAATTGTCCCTGCATTCCACCTGAAGGCTGATGTATCATAACCCTACTGTGCGGAAGGCAACTTCTTTTTCCTTTGGTTCCTGCAGTAAGTAACAATGCACCCATTGATGCTGCCATTGATGTACAAATTGTACTTACATCAGGGGAAACATACTGCATTGTATCATATATCCCAAGACCTGCAATAACACTCCCACCGGGGCTATTGATAAACATCTGAATATCCATTTTAGGGTCAGTAGATTCTAAAAACAATAATTGAGCTTGTACGACATTGGCCACATAATCATTCACTGGTACTCCCATAAAAATGATCCTGTCCATCATCAATCGTGAAAACACATCCATTCCTACGATGTTCATTTGTCTTTCTTCGATGACTTGTGGTGTAAAGCCATTGATTTTAGGCACGTTTACTGCACTCATGTACTTTTCAAGATGCATATTGCTCATGCCAAGATGCTGTGTTGAGTATTTTTTAAATTCGTCTGTTGTATACATGTTTTTTATGTTGTGTGGAATTAAGAACAGAGAAATATTCTATTGGTTGTCCTTTTGCATTTTTTTAACAAGATCATCGTATTCTTCCATGTCAATCTTTTTTCTTCTTAAAGTCACAGAATCCATAATATTCTCCATAATTTTTTCACTGTAAACTTTCCTATATACCTCTTTTTCTCTATCTGGATTATCCTTTAGATACAATTCTCCTAAACTATCATAATCAATACCTGGATAATTATTATAAGACCGAAGCATTTGTTTCACTATTTCTACTGCCCCTGCTCTCATGTCATCACCCTGTACATCTATATTGTACTTTTTTCCTAACGATTTACTAATAAGTGACCATCTCAATTGTTTTTCAAAGTTGAGGTATTCTTTATCTGAAATTTTCGATTTTTCATCCTCTTGACTTGATTCCAGCCATTCTTTTAAGAAGTCTTGGGGTAATTCAAAATCATTTTTATTTACTAATGACTCAAGAAGATGCATTTGAGTAATTTGATCTCCTTCATCTTTATAAATAGTTCCCATGCCTTCTTTTATCACTATTAAGGCCTCCTCTTCTGTCGTTATTCCCATCTCAGGGAATGCCTTTGTAAAAAACTCTTCATTAAGTTCAGCAGGTTCATGTTCTTTCACGCCTTCCACTGTAGCTAAAAAATATTTATTTACGTTGGTGTCAGCTTCGGTGTTTAAAAAGTATTTCATTACAAAATCACGGTCTACATCCTTTTCTAAATCCATGATACTCACAACCGATTGGAATCCTTTGTTTTTTCCAATAAACTCGTCAAAATATTGATCAGAAAGGCGATCAACCAAGATTCCAAACTCTGAATTTAGGCCATTTCCAAGTACTATATTCTCCTCACCCAATTCATCCACCCTCAAGCTGATAAAGTCATTCTTTTCTATTGTCTTATCTAATATAATTGCTGTACCATATTTTTTTCTAATTGCTTGAAATTCTTTTTCTATTATTTCTTTATTGATCCTAACTTCATAAGATTCATATATGACATCATCCTCTAATCCTTTGATTTCAAATTCTGGAACATACCCTATTTTAAATGAAAAAGAAAGGGGTAAAAACTCTTTAGTGTTGATATCATCTCCATTAAAATCAGAAGTAGGCAATGGTTCCCCTAACATATTTATTTCTTTCTCTTTAATGTATCCATTTATTTCAGTAGAAATTATTTTATTCAGGATATCTGCTAATACGCTTTTTCCATACATTTTAATAATAGCAGACAGAGGTGTTTTTCCTTTTCTAAAACCTTTAAGGTGGGCTTTATAACTTAAATTTTTTATTTCTTTATCAAATTCAGGTTTATAATCCGAAGGATTGAGTGTTAAGGTAATTTCAGCGACCAAATTATCCAATTCATTTCTGATTATTTCCATGAGGATTACATTCTGTAAAAGATTAATTCTGAAAGGAAAAAAGTGCGGGTGAAGGGACTCGAACCCCCACACCTCACGGCACTAGATCCTAAGTCTAGCGTGTCTACCAATTTCACCACACCCGCAAAAGTGGCGCAAATATAAAACTCTTCTTCAAAAGAATCGAGTTCTTTAAAAATTATATTTGGCACTAATTTTCCACCATTTGTATTCATTTCTTTTTCTCTATCTAATCATAGTTAAAAATAATAGTTTCAAAACCCAATTGACATTCGCTCCTCATTCAAGTTTTCGGGAATTTTAATTAGACTATTTTTCTCAGATCTAAGGCAAAAGAATCGGACAAAAAATCGGAAATTCAGCTGTGATGAGTATATGTTTTTTTTGAGAATAAAATAATGAGAAACTAACAACAACATATGCCGTAATATCAAGTAAGTTTGTGGTAAATTATCTAATTTAGATTTTGTCTAAATGAAAATGAATGCCACATAGTACTGAATCAATTACTACAGATGAAATATGGACATGCAATGACGCTTACGGTGAATTGGTAAAAAATCTTGCTCCGAAACTTAAAGGAAATGATCAAGAGTTATTAGATGCAGCTTATGATCTCGCCCTTAATGCCCATATGTTTCAACGTAGAAAATCAGGAGAACCTTACATCCTGCATCCTATTGCTGTGGCAAGGATATGCCATGAGGAGATTGGGCTGGGTCCTACAGCCGTAATATGCGCTCTACTTCATGATGTGGTAGAAGATACTCCAATAGAATTAGAAGAAATTTTTAATCAATTTGGCCCTAAAGTCACTCGTATTGTAGACGGTCTTACCAAACTAGATGGCCTATATAATGTAGGTGACAACAATGCTGAAAACCTTAAAAAGGTACTTTCTACATTAGTAGAAGATGTGAGGGTAGTGCTTATTAAAATGGCAGATAGAATTCACAATCTAAGGACTATAGGGGCCATGCCAGTACATAAACAAATAAAGATAGCAGCTGAAACAGAATTCATATATGCACCCCTAGCTCATCGGTTGGGCCTATATAAGGTAAAATCAGAATTTGAAGATATCATTTTAAAAATCACTGATCCTGAAGTTTACCTAGAACTCACTGAAGAAATAAAAACCAGTGAAAAAGAGCGGCAGAAATTTATCAATACTTTCTTACAACCAATTAAAAAGAAAATTGATGAAATTAGAATACCATATCGCACCCAAGGCCGAGTAAAATCCATCTCTTCGATCTATCAAAAAATTCAAAAGAAGAATGTTCCATTTGATAAAATATATGACATTTTTGCTATAAGAATAATCATTGATGTACCATTAGAGGAAGAAAAGAAGGAATGCTGGCATGTATACTCCGTCATTACCGATTTCTATAAACCTATTCCTGAAAGATTAAAAGACTGGATCACTTCTCCAAAAGGGAATGGATATGAATCATTGCACACTACAATAATTGGTCCCAAAGGCCGGTTCGTGGAAGTCCAGATTCGTACAGAGCGGATGGATGATATAGCTGAAAGAGGATTTGCTGCTCACTGGAAATATAAAGGGCAAAAAACCCAAAACAGTGTCTATGACGGTTGGCTTAATAATATCAGAACACTGCTAGATAACCAAGAAGGAGGAGATGCTATAGATTTTTTAAATGATTTTAAAACAAACCTATTTAAAAAAGAAGTATACGTCTTTACACCTAATGGAGAAATGCGAATCTTACCTCTTGGAGCCACGGCACTCGACTTTGCTTTTGATATCCATAGTGATATTGGGATTAAAGCAGCATCAATAAAAGTGAATGGTAAATTAGTTCCTATGGGCTATAATCTTGTTAATGGTGATCAAATAACAGTAAATACATCTAAGAATCAAAAACCAAATAAAGATTGGTTAAATATAGTAGTAACTGGAAAGGCACGATCTAAAATCAGGCAATCACTCAATAGTGAGAAAAAAGTTCAAGCTGAACTTGGAAAGGAAATGTTACAAAGAAAATTTAAAAGTTTGAAAATAGATTTTGAGGAAAATATAGATTTTTTAGTTTCTCATTATTCATATAGAAACCGTGTGGATTTTTATTCAGCTCTAGTAGATGAGCATGTAAAAACATCAGGTTTTAAAAAATTTAATATTGAAGGCGGTAAATTTTCAATGCCCAAAGAGAAAGAAATAATAACAGAAAAAAATGAAGCTCAAAAAATTTCAAAAAAGAAAAAGAAGAAGAAAAAGCCACAGCTTGTTGTTATTAATGAAGCTCTAAATGAGCAATATGATTATCATCTGGCCTCATGTTGCAATCCTGTAAAAGGTGATGAGATATTTGCTTTTGTATCAAGCACACAAGGGATGAAAATACATCGTAAAAATTGTAAAAATGCTTCTAATCTTTTTACGAATTATGGATATAGGATATTAAAAGCAGAATGGCAAGGGATGAGTCGTGGCGACTATATAGTACACCTTAGAATAATTGGTTTGGATACAGGCATCGGTGTAATCCAGAGCATCACCAATGAAATATCAAGTAAACAAGGACTAAATATCAAATCATTTTCTATAGCTGGAGACGAAGGTGTTTTTGAAGGCTCAATAAGTCTTAAAGTCAGAAATTTGGATCAGTTGAATAAACTCATCAAAAAGTTAAAAACTATCGATGGTATAAATTCTGTAAACAGAATTACAACAGTAGAATAGATCAAATCATATGAGCGAAACTAATGCAGAAGTCAAGAATAAATTTAGCCAATATCTGGAAAACAATAACAATCGCAAAACGCATGAAAGGTTTGCAATTTTAGACGAAATATACTCAAACCAAACACATTTTGATGCAGAATCTTTATATGTAAAAATGAAAAAAAGTGACTATAGGGTAAGCAGAGCCACTGTGTATAATACTATAGACGTACTACTTAAGTGCAACTTGATTAAAAAACACAATTTTGGAGACAATATGTTTTTCTTTGAAAAGACGTATGGGGTCACTCCTCATCATCACATGATATGTAAAACATGTAAAAGCATAATAGAATTTGAAGGTTTTGGTGTAAGAGAATTTTCGCATCAAATTTCAAAATCAAAACAATTTAAAATTGAGGATATATGCTTAAATGTGTATGGTAAATGTGAGAAATGTAACAAGTGACTTTATAGGTAAAAACAAAGTTGTTTCTATTTAGTGTCAATGCTTACAAAAACCATCCACCTAGATAAGAAAAGTCAAATATTCATATTAACAACTATCCCAATGGGATATGAAATTTAAGGCTCTACAAACCATAAAGACCTGAAAACCAATAGTTTAAAAAAAGAAATACGAAAAAGGACTAACAAAACGGTATGGATTTTTAATTTAATAAGATCTCATGGTTATTAAGTGATACCAATACCTATCTTTGTCTCTTTATTTTAAAGAATTTTTAGAACCATAAAGAATGCGTCAAAAAGTAGATGTCTTATTAGGATTGCAATGGGGTGATGAAGGTAAAGGGAAAATAGTAGACTATTTGGCTGATCAATACGATATCATTGCAAGATATCAAGGTGGCCCAAATGCTGGGCATACTATCAAAATAAACAACCAGACTTTTGTATTGCATACAATTCCTTCGGGTATTTTTCGTGAAAATGTCATGAATGTTATAGGTAATGGAGTGGTGGTGGATCCTATTACTTTGTGTAATGAAATTGAAGGTCTGAAAGACATAGGAGTAAACCCTGAAGAACGATTGCTTATTGCAAAAAAAGCACATCTTATATTGCCCACACATAGACTACTTGATGCTGCTTCAGAAGCTGCAAAAGGAAAGAAAAAAATTGGTTCCACACTGAGGGGAATAGGCCCTACTTATATGGACAAAACAGGTAGAAATGGATTAAGAGTAGGAGATATCGAAAATAACAAATTTCAAAAAAAATATAAGTCAATCAAAGAGAAACACCTTAGTCTTCTTAAAATATACCCAGAAATTGAATTTGATATAGAAGCGGAGGAAAAAAAATGGGAAGAAAGTATTCAGCATATTACCAAATTATCCAAAATAAGTTGCGAAGAATATATTAATAGGGCTATAAATTCCGGAAAAAAGATTCTTGCGGAAGGCGCTCAAGGCTCAATGTTGGATATAGAATATGGAACCTATCCGTATGTCACCTCATCAAACACCATCACTGCAGGTGTATGCACCGGATTAGGAATCGCACCACAAAAGATAGGCGAAGTCATAGGTATCACAAAAGCATATTGTACCAGAGTAGGGAGTGGCCCATTTCCCACAGAATTGCATGGATCTGAAGGTGAAGAACTAAGGAAGCACGGGAATGAATTTGGCGCAACTACTGGGCGACCAAGGCGTTGTGGCTGGATAGACATCCCTCAACTTAGGTATGCAATAATGATAAATGGTGTGACTCAAATAGCAATTACCAAGACTGATATTCTTGCAAAATTTGATAATATAAAAGCTGCCACAGCATATAAAATCAATGGATCAGTGGTGCAAAAATACCCGTATGAACTAGATGACCCATCCCTTCACCCTGTTTATAATACTTATGACTCATGGGAAGATAATAACAGTGATCAGCCAATGCATGATAATTTATCTGATTTTCTTAGTATTCTGGAAGGCCTTCTTGACACTCCTATTAAATATGTTTCAAATGGTCCAGGAAGGGATGAATTAAAAATAAAGTAGTAATACCACATGTTCACTTGTAATTGATCAGATTGGAGAATTGGTAATTGGGAATCTATTGCATTAGATTGTAGAATAAAAACCAGAATTAAGCAAGGTGTTTCGAGAATCGAGTCTAAGAAAAACATCGTTTCTTGTTATTACTCATGTGGCCACTTTTGAGGTAAAAATTTATTATTTTTTATCAGATAAAACTCATTTTTTAAGGCAAAGCTAAGGCGAAATAATATCTGAAATATATTTTTCCGACTTACTTTGAATGAAACAGCTATTATTATATGGTCAATTCGGGGTAACCATTTGTTTATAGTTGGTTACAAAAAAAAGAGCACCAAATCAATGATACTCCTTTCAATACATTTTTATAAAATTAGTGTTCTAAGAAAAAAGTGTTGCACAATATAGACTTGTTTCTCCAAAAGAAAACAAGCATTTTTAACTTCCTCAGAGTTGTAGAACATTGTCATTAAAGGGCTATTAATAAGAACCTTTTCCCTTTGATCAGTTAATAAAAAACTGCCTTTAAGTGTGTGTGTGTGTGACAAACTTCAATTCTGCAGCACTAGTGCTCCCTTTAATGTTGTAAAATTACATATCCACTACAATTAATTTTTTATAGACAGTGTGGCCATTTTCATTTGATATTGCGATATTGAAAACCCCTCTGCCATACTTATTTAATGGAATTTTTATCCTATCCTTTTGAGTATTCAATATTTTAGAATAGATAAGTTGATTATTCGAATTATAAAGTTTAATCTCACCTTTCTCTGTTTTTACCAATTCATATCTCACTGTAATGTAACTACCAGCACTTACTGGATTAGGGTAAACAGCCATTGCATTCTTGTTTTGACCCTTATCGCCCTTTAATCTACCAAGTGTAATCACCTTATATATATTGGGCACAATTTCGCTATCAGTTGTAATAGAGCCTTTGAAAAAGTTAGAAAGTTCTTTGCCAGGTACTAATTCAGAATTTCTTGTATTAACACCATGTACATCTAAAGATGATGGGATGTCCACCCATTCCAAACCATCCCAACCTACAATAGTCAGGCTACCTAATTCTGATTGAGTAAGTGCCTCAATTTCACTGTGTTTATTCCAAGTCAGAGTAACTTTAGTTTCTTGATCACTATTTATCATCCAGTATTCTTTGTCAGTTACTACATCAACATTTGATGTAAACAGAGAAACATTGAAAGGCCCTTCTTCTGGCACTTCAGTATAATCATTACTTAATACTACAGAAGTAGTAGCATAAGAAGGATCTACTGCAAAATAAGCCGCATCAACACTTTCTGCATAACTTACACCGATCGGTCCATATATTCCATTATCCCCAGTTGGTAAAAGAAAAGCTCCATCATTGTTAACTCCTACATATCCATCTATATGTCTATAGTTATCGGCATTGACCCATCCAGAATTTTTCGCAAAAACAATTTTTCCATTATTAATGGATCTATCTGTAGCCAAAACACCTGGAAGAAGTCCATCCCCAATCTCTTGAAAATTATGATCTGAAAAGATGGCAACACTTCCTTTTGCTGGCACATAAAAATTACCTAATGACACCGAACTCCTTTTTTGAGCTTGGGTCATAGAGATACTCAAAAAGAGTATCCCTAATATCCAAATTGTATTATTCATATTTAATTTCATCTTCTTTATTTCTTATTGATCCATTAAAAATGTCAATAAAAACTTGAAGTTTTCTGACCATTCTTCTTCACTATCAGATCTTGTAATTAGAACTGTAATCGAAGAACTATTAGGCATTGCTCTAAATGTAATACCAAAGTTTTGACGAGTGTCAATCTTATCATTCAGTGCTTGTGCATATGCAGCTAAAACATTTTGATTAAGATCTGCAAAGGTATACTCTACTTCAATATGAGGATGGAATCTCCTGCCTTGGTTCTCACCACTTAGTGATTTATTTAGCACTCTCCAAGTTACTTGACCCAATATTTGATCACTAAATGAACCAGAGTTCATGATAGCTACGTCAAATGAAGGAATCACCATTGTACCTACTACAACATTAAGCCCCGCTTTTCCTTGAGCACCTGTTGGGCCTTGAACTCCTGCTTGGCCTTGTGGCCCTGCTGGGCCTGCTGGGCCCATTGGTCCTCCGTTACCTTGTGGTCCCATTGGGCCTGTAGACCCTACTGGCCCTTTTGATCCTCCTGGCCCTTGCGGACCCATTGCCCCTGTTGATCCTACTGGCCCTTTTGGCCCCTGATCTCCTTGTGGACCTTTTGCTCCTTGTGCTCCAGCAGCACCAGATGGGCCTGATACCCCTTGTGGCCCTTCAGGTCCCATAGTTCCCATTGCTCCTCTCAATCCTCTTATGCCTTGTGTACCTGTAGCTCCAACTGCTCCTGCAGAGCCATCTGCGCCTATATTACCTTTTAGTCCTTTTTCGCCTCTAGGTCCTTGAGGCCCAGTTGCGCCGTTATCTCCTTTTGATCCTGTGGCACCTGTAGCACCAACTGATCCTGTAGGTCCTGATGGCCCCATTGCTCCTGTCGCTCCCGTTGACCCTGTCGCTCCCGTTGATCCTGTCGCTCCCGTTGATCCTGTCGCTCCCGTTGACCCAACCGCTCCTGTGGCACCTGTTGCGCCTCTATCTCCTTTTGATCCTGTGGCACCAACTGATCCTGTAGGTCCTGATGGCCCCATTGCTCCTATCGCTCCCGTTGATCCTACCGCTCCTGTTGACCCTACCGCTCCTGTGGCACCTGTTGCGCCTCTATCTCCTTTTGATCCTGTCGCACCAACTGATCCTGTAGGTCCTGATGGCCCCATTGCTCCTGTCGCTCCCGTTGACCCAACACCTCCTGTGGCACCTGTTGCGCCTCTATCTCCTTTTGATCCTGTGGCACCTGTAGCACCAACTGATCCTGTAGAACCTGTTGCTCCTACTACTCCTGTGTTTCCTTTTTCACCTTTTTCTCCTCTTGGTCCTTGTGGCCCTGTTGCTCCAACTGCTCCTGTAGCACCTGTTGCTCCTGTGGAACCTGTATCTCCTTTTGATCCCGTGGCACCTGTTGCTCCTACTGCTCCTGTGGAACCATTATTTCCTGTGGCTCCTGTAGCACCTGTTGCTCCAACTGCTCCTGTAGAACCTGTATCTCCTTTTGATCCCGTAGCACCCGTTGCTCCTACTGCTC
>JAZGFD010000114.1:0-2370 GCA_036479115.1 Saprospiraceae bacterium
ATATTCATTTTTTATTAATATGTCTTTTTTAAATATTATTATCAATATTCCTAAAACTGTCACTTTTTAAGAATTATATTTGAATATGAAAAAGATAAAATACTCATGAATCGAATAAGATCATATACTATAGGTTTTGTCATCCCAATTTTCTTTTGTACCTCATCGTTTTGCCAATCAAATGTCAACCTTCTAAAAAAAGATGCCATTAAAGTAGAATTAGTAGGTTCTCCAATAGGAGGCCTCGATGATATTTCGTGGATAACAGGCCATTGGAAAGGAGAAGCATTTGGTGGTGAAGTTGAAGAAATATGGTCATCAGCTTCTGGAAAATCAATGATGGGAATGTTTAAACTCATCAGTGAAGGTGAAACTAAATTTTATGAATTAATGACAATAAGAGAAGTAAATAAAACCCTCATTATGCAGTTAAAGCATTTTCATCATAATATGAAAGGTTGGGAAGAAAAAGATGTAACTGTAGACTTTCCTTTAATAAAAATAGAACAAAATAAGGTGTGGTTTGATGGACTTACTTTTGAGAAGATTTCAAAGGATAAGATGGTTGTCAATGTAATTTTAGATGAAGATAAGCCAGAAGGAATTGATTTTATCTACCATCTTCAACCATGATTTATTGTTGTTTTTCAACTCTAAGATTGCTATCGCGCCTTAAAATGGGCTCGATTCTTATTCTTTATCGGATACCATTACTTATTTTACTCAAAATCTGCTCCTTCTGAATAAGTTACAATAAATAAGAAATGAACAATCCTTAATTCACTCTATTTAATAAACAAGCTTATGATTAATAATTAAAATTTAAAAACAACATAGATGAAACTACTTCCTTTTCTAATTGCGATAATGACGATGGCCAATTGCAACTCTCAAAGTAGAAAACAAATTCAAACTGAAACTCAAAAAGAAATATCAGCAGATTTGAGCAAGGCTTATTTTGCAAGTGGGTGTTTCTGGTGTGTAGAAATTGTGTTTGAAAGTGTAAAAGGAGTAGAAGAGGTAATATCTGGTTATTCAGGAGGTCACAAAAAACACCCAACATATAGAGAGGTAGGTAACGGAGGAACAGGGCATGCTGAAGCTGTAGAGGTGTATTACAATTCTGATATTGTAAGCTATGAAACTTTAGTGAAGGTATATTATGCTTCTCAAAACCCCACAACTTTTGGTCAAAAGCCGGATTTTGGCGACGCCTATAGATCAATGATTTATTATCAAAATAAAGAAGAAAAAGATATTTCGGAAAGATATAAAGTCAATATAGCCGCTGATTACAATGATCCAATAGTCACGGAGATTGTACCTTTTGATGTATTCTGGCCAGCAGAAAAATACCATCAAGATTACGAAAAAAAGAATCCCAATCAGCCTTATGTAAGAGGGGTGTCCATTCCAAGGCTTAAGCGCTTTCAAGCCAAGCTACCAGAATTATTAAAAGATGCTGGATAAATGAATAGTGTAACAAAAAAAAGATAACTACTAAGGTGAAGCCAATTTTGGATAAAAAAAGCACTCACCTGAGTAGTTCCCTTATTTTATATGTTGGTGAACGTCTATTATGTTGCCACATCTAGTACTAATATCACTTTACCCCTGTTCTTTTATAGATGATTTAATTTTATCTCGTACATTAGGTGACTAAGAAGCTTGAAAATGTCAACAGTCACAAAATACCGCACTTGTCACCTATGCGAAGCCATGTGTGGTGTGGCCATTGAACTAGAAGAAAATAAACCAATCAAAATAAAAGGGGATAAAAAAGATCCTTTTAGTCGAGGTCATATCTGTCCTAAGGCAGTCGCATTAATTGATATTCATCTTGATCCCGATCGCCTTAAAAGACCTATAAAGAAAACGGATAAAGGATGGGAAAAAATAGAGTGGCAAACGGCCTTTGATGAAATATCGGCAAAGACAGTGGCTCTTCAAAAAAAGCACGGTAATGATGCCATTGCCATGTACAATGGAAACCCAACCATTCATAATTTGGGCGCTACGCTATTTGTCCCTCAATTCTTAAGGTCATTAAAGACAAAAAACAGATTCTCTGCTACATCTGTAGATCAATTGTCGCATCATCTTGCTGCACACCATATGTTTGGCAATGGCAATATTCTACCCATTCCAGATATTGACAATACTAACTTTTGGCTTATTCTAGGCGGTAACCCCATGGTATCCAATGGCAGTATCATGACTGCTCCTGATATCAGTAATAGAATGAAAGATATCATCAATCGAAATGGGAAGATAGTAGTTGTAGATCCTCGATATACGGAAACAGCCGCTAGAGCTTCCAAACATCTTTTTATCAAGCCTGGTACTGATGTCTGGCTGCTTCTCGCAATT